>NZ_JBEPPM010000004.1:0-246090 GCF_040547315.1 Arthrobacter sp. UYP6 | reverse complement strand
ACGGATCCCTGGGCGGTATGACGCCGAAGCGGTACTGGGAAACCTGGACGCACGAAAACCAATTAGCTATCGCATAAGCATTGGACTGCTAACGGGGACCCAATCACCCTGCTCACGTTGCAGCAGCGAAAAGTTGGTTCGAATGGTCGTGAGGGGCGTTCGAAGCTCATGCGATGCATCGGCCACCAGCTGCTGCTGCGCGGTGCGCGCAAGGGAGAGCTCCTGCAGCATCGTATTGAACGAGTCGGCGAGCCGGCCCAGCTCATCGTGCCTGTTCACATCTACCCGCTCGTTGGGATCGCGGGTATGGCTTACGCGCTCAATGACCGCTGCCAGCGAACGTACCGGCCGTAACCCAACAGTTGCCGTCACAAAGCCGACGATGCCGGCAAGCAGAATGCCGGCTGAACTGGTGACCAGAAGGACTGTCCCCACGCGGTCGACGGCGCGGTCGGTCAACAGAGTAGGCACACCGACAATGATGGCGCGGTCTGTCCCGGCCGGGACCACGACGACACGCACCGAACCGGCTGACCCGTCGGCGGTGTAATACGTGGTTCCGCTGTTACCGGCGGCAACATCATGCGCTGCCTGGGTCAGCCGCAGGGCATCCCCGGAGTCTTCCACCGGTTCGGCGGCCGTGATGATGCGGCTACAGGCAGGTTCGGCTGCGAAAGTGCAGGTGTCCGAACCTGAAGCGACATAGTTCGCCTGCGCTTGGACGAGGCGTTGGATCCGGGTGGCTTCACGCAGCAGTGCCGCGTCCTGGTTGCTCGAAAGCTGATTCAGGACCACAAGATACGTAACCCCGGCCACCAGCAGAATGACGGCTGCCACCGTCGCCGTGATGATGACGGCCAGCCGGCGCCTCAGGGAAGGCTGGATGCGGTGGCCGCCGGAGCCGCGCACCTTCATGTGATGATCAGGTGGTAGCCCACCCCCCTTTCGTTGCGCAGGGCACCAACACATCCAGCGTCGGATAATTTGCGGCGAATCTGGCTGATATATACCTCCAAGGCGTTTGAGGAGGGCGCCGCATCTTCGCCCCACACCGCTGCAGCCAGGCTGGCCCTGCTGTGTATCCTCCGGGGGTCAGTGAACAGCCTGGAGAGTAGTTTGGTCTCGATGCGTGTCAGCTGAAGCGGTGCCCTGTCACCGCGGAGCGTGCGATTGACGGGATCAAGCGAAAGTCCGTTCCACGTCAGCAGCTGGGGCGCCACGTTCTCCGTGCGCCGCAGCAGGGCCCGTATGCGCGCGAGGAGTTCCTCAAGGTCGAACGGCTTCCCCAGATAGTCATCAGCCCCTGCGTCCAGACCGTAAACGCGGTCCCGGACAGCTGCACGGGCCGTCAGCAGCAGGACAGGCGTCATATCTCCGGATGCCCGCATGGCGCGGCAGACAGCCAGCCCGTCAAGATGCGGCAGGCCCAGGTCAAGAATCACGAGGTGGGGATCATAATCCGTGACGGCGCCCAGCGCCGACAATCCGTCCGCCGCTGTGAAGACGTCGTAACCGTCGGCCTCCAGGGCAGTGCGGATTCCCAGCACAATGTTGGGATCATCATCTACAACAAGGACGCGGAAGCGCGGGGCAGGCATGGGCTCATCCTCCCAGAGTCTATGGATTCGGTCAGCAGATCTTTGACCGATAGCCCGGCCTTCGTCCCGCTCGGGAACAGGGCTCATCACCGGCCGAGGGTTCCGAGTACGGCGAGATGGTCGCTTCCGGTGGTGTTCTGCACTTGCAGTGAGGTGTTCGGGAATCCCCGGGTAAGGATGTGGTCAAGCCGGATGAGCGGGAACTCCCGGGGCCAGGTGAAGCCAAAACCTCCGGCGGTTGGCGCCGGTTCGGAAAGAAGGGATTTCAATCCGGACATGGTCGAGTCATAGGTGGAGGCATTAAAGTCTCCAAGCGCAATGATTCGGGACGCGTCGTCGTCGGCGACAGCCGCGCAGAGGTTCTCGATCATGGTGTCGCGGTTGGCATGGTCGGTGAGGCGGGCGGAATCAGCGTGCATCACGTAGATGCTGATGGGCTCGGCCTCGGAGTCGGTGTCGACGGTGGCATGGAGGGCTCGTTTCCAGCCGAGACCGAGCGTAAGCGGTTCGGCGTCAATAACCGGGTATTTGCTCAAGAGCATTACGGTGCCCACGCTCACCTGGTAGGGCCACTGCGTTAGTTCGGCGGGGTTGATGGGGGTAACGACTTCTTCCAGGGCAAGGATGTCAGGGGAGACCTGCGCCAGTTGGCGCAGCGTTGTGTCAGGATCCGGGTTGGTTGCGGAAAAATTCTGCGTCGCAACCGTTACCACGTTGCCGGGTGGAGGGACTGCGGTCGCCGAGGGAGCTATGTCGGTCCCGAAGACTGCGAGCCAGGACACTGCCGAGGACAGGACCAGGGCCGCCGCGGTTTTCGCGCGGAGGGCGACAGCGATCAGCAGCAACACCGGAATAGCCAGCCCCCACCAGGGCAGTGCGCTGTCGATGGCAAGCCGCAGCCCCAGCCCAGCCGGGATATGGCTGTGGCCGAGCAGGATCAGGGACAGCAGCACGGCGGCGCATCCCACCACACGCCCCCGGCGTTTTGCCGGAACGGGAAGTGCGCATCGCAGCGGGATGCGGCCTGGTGAGGAAGGCAGGGGTTTTGTGCCGTCGTCGAGCGTGCGCGGCTGATCAGATGTCATCAGCCCACTGTGACCGGTAACTGTGAGGTGAACATGAGGCCCTTGAAGTTCCTGCAACTCTACGGAGGAGATTCCACTACGAAATAAATAACGCTGGAGCAGACTTGTGCTTTATGTGCCCTCCGGCACTGTTCCCCCACATCATGGAGAAATATGTCTACCGCACGCGCTTATGCCGCCACTTCGCCCACTGACGATCTGGTAGCTACCACCATCGAGCGTCGCGACGTCGGCGCCCGCGACGTCCTGATCGACATTGCCTACGCCGGTGTCTGCCACTCCGATATCCACACCGTCCGCGGCGAATGGGGTCCCATCAAGTACCCGCAGGTGGTGGGCCACGAAATCGTGGGCACCGTCGCCGAGGTTGGCGCCGAGGTTACCCGCCACAAAGTCGGCGACCGCGTTGGGGTGGGCTGCATGGTCAACTCCTGCCGCGAGTGTGAGAACTGCCTGGCCGGTATGGAGAACTACTGCCTCAAGGGCAACACCGGAACCTACACCAGTGTGGACCGCGACGGCAGCATCACCCAGGGCGGGTACTCCACGTCCATCGTGGTGGTTGAGGACTTCGTCCTGAGCGTGCCCAAGAGCATTCCCTATGAGGCAGCCGCCCCGCTGCTGTGCGCCGGCATCACCACCTACTCGCCCCTGGCACACTGGAATGCGGGCCCGGGCAAGAAGGTCGCCGTGGTCGGCATGGGCGGGCTCGGCCACATGGGCGTCAAGATTGCCGCGGCCATGGGCGCCGAGGTGACCGTGCTGTCCCAGTCGCTGAACAAGCAGGACGATGGTCTGCGTTTCGGTGCCGAGCACTACTACGCGACGAGCGACGCGGGCACCTTTGACAAGCTGGCCAACACCTTCGACCTGATCATCAACACGGTCAGCGCGCCGGTGGATATGCAGCAGTACCTCTCGCTGCTCCGCCTGGACGGAACCATCGTGAACGTTGGGGCCCCGCCCGAGCCGCTGCCGATCTCCGTGTTCAGCCTCATGCGCAACCGCCGTTCGTTCGCTTCCTCGGGCATCGGCAGCATCGGCGAAACCCAGGAGATGCTGGACTTCTGCGCCGAGCACAACATTGCCCCGGAGGTTGAGCTGATCGACGCCGCAGAGATCAACACCGCTTACGAGCGCGTGCTGAAGTCCGACGTCCGGTACCGCTTCGTCATTGATGCGGCAACCATCTAACGCATTAGCCGGCAGCAAAGGCACCCCGCCGATTTGGCGGGGTGCCTTTTGTATCTGGGAGGTCAGGCCTTCGCCTTGTCTACCAATGCCGGCAGCGGGCGTACTGCAGGTTAGCTAAGTGCTCACGCGTTCCTGGTGTTTGCGACCGGCCCGGGCAGCGAGGAACAACACGGATCCAACCACTATGTAGGCGGCGGCGCTGAGCCAGATGGTCCCGGTTTGTTGTGTAAGGAGTGCGATGCTCGCAATGATCGCCAGGACCGGCACGATCCGAGGGGCTGTGAAGTGGCCGTGGGCTACTTTGTCTTTCTTGAGGACAAGGACGCTGACGTTGGCAGAAAGGAAAACCAGGAGTAGGAGCAGCACGGTGGTTTCGGCCAGCGTGGCCACGTTTCCGGTGAGGGCAAGGACGATCGTCAATGCGGCAACGACGACGATGGAGACCCAGGGGGTGCGGCGGCCTGGCAGCACGCGGCTGAAGGCACGGGGGAGCAGCTCTGCTTCTGCTAATCCGTAGCCAACACGACTGGCCATGACCATGAACAGAAGTGCTCCGTTGGCAATGGCGATCAGGGCGATGATGCTGAAGAGTCCGGGCGGGATCCCCACACCGCTGGCGGAAACAACGGCGAGCAGAGGTCCGGTGGATTCGGCCAGGTCAGCCGGGGGCAGGACGATGACCGCGCCGAGAGCGATGAGGAGATAGACGACCCCAGCGGTGCCGATGGCGCCGAATAGTGCCCGAGGATAGGCCTTGGAGGGGTTTCGTACTTCCTCGGCCATGTTCGCTGCCGCCTCGAAGCCCAGAAAAGAGAAAAAGGCGACAATCGAGGCGGCGAAGGCTCCTTGGAGGGGCGGGACGTCTGGTGCGAATTCAAGGAGCCGGGATGGTTCCCCGTTGCCGGAGGTGAGGACAATGGCGGCGACGACGATAACGATGACAAGACCGGTTACCTCGATGATTGAGGCGACGAGGTTCGCGGTGAGGGACTCCCGGACACCTCGAAGGTTGATCAAGGTCAGCAAGATGATGAACACGACCGCTGCGGGGGCGGCCGGCACGTCGATGAGCGCTGTGAGGTAATCGCCCGCGAAGGCGTTCGCGAGGGCGGCGGCTGTAGTGATTCCAGACGCCATCATCAGGAAGCCGACGAGGAATGACAGATAAGGGAAACCAAAGGCCCGGTCGACGTAGCGCGCGGCTCCTCCAGCGTGCGGATACTTGGTGATCAGTTCGGCGTATGTCGCGGCAGTCAGCAGCGCGACGACCAAGGCGATCAGCAGGGGTATCCAAATAGCGCCACCGACATCGGCGGCCATGGTACCCACGAGGGTGTAGATGCCGGCACCGAGGGTGTCGCCTACGATAAACGCGAACAGCAGCGGCGCACCGATTGCCCGCTTCAGTCCGGTTTGAGTTTTTGATGTGGTCGTCCCGGGATCCTTGCTCACTGGACTATTGGAATCCGTTTGTCATCCCAACGCAACTACTTGCGCTATTTGGGGCCGGGTCATTGCAGGGAAAGTTTGAATCAGCTCGCTGTAAAACTCACTCAACGGCTTGGTTCTTGTACTAAGGGGCCTTCCCATCCCGCCTATAATTGCACCATGCCAATTCTGCGCCTCGATGGCGCCATCTATGAACAGCTGCCCGTCCCGCACCAGCACGGAGGGGCTCTGTGAGCGGGGGACTCGTTGCCCTGCTGGACGACGTCGCCGCCCTGGCACGCATAGCTGCCGCGTCGGTGGACGACATCGCCGCCGGAGCCGCAAAAGCAGGAGCCAAGGCCGCCGGCGTCGTTATTGACGATGCCGCCGTGACCCCGCAGTATGTGTCCGGCGCCGACCCGTCCCGCGAACTGCCCATGATCAAGAAGATCTTCTGGGGCTCGCTCCGGAACAAGCTGCTCATCATCCTGCCCGCCCTGCTGCTGATCAGTGCCTTCCTTCCCGGTATCATTCCCTTCATCCTCATGCTGGGCGGCACGTACCTCTGTTATGAGGGCGCCGAGAAGGTTTGGCACAAGTTCTTTGGCCACCATGAGACCAAAGAGGCGCCGGCGGTCGATCGGGGCCCCGGAGCGGAGTCCAAAGTAGTCAAGGGTGCCATTACCACCGACTTCATCCTGTCCTGCGAAATCATGGTTATCTCGATGAACGAGGTGGCGGCTGAGTCCATCTGGGTCCGGGCAATGATCCTGGTCATTGTGGCCATCGCGATCACCGTGCTCGTCTACGGAGCCGTTGGGCTGATCGTGAAAATGGACGACATCGGCCTGCATCTCACCGCCAAGGATTCAGCCGGCGCCAAGCGGTTTGGCGAAATGCTGGTTAAGGGAATGCCTGCCGTACTGGCTGCCATCACCCTCGTGGGAACCATCGCCATGCTCTGGGTGGGCGGCCACATAATGCTGGTCGGCGCGTACGACCTGGGCTGGCACGCGCCGTATGACCTGGTCCATGCGCTGGAGCACCCGGTAGCAGGCATTGCGGTTGTGGGCGGTGTCCTGGCCTGGCTCGTGAACACACTCTGCTCCGCAGTTCTGGGCATGGCCTGGGGCCTGGTGGTCATGGCCGTCCTGCACCCCCTCATGAAGGTGCTGCCGTTTGGCAAGAAGAATGACCGGGACGACGCCGGCGAGGGCCGCGCAGCGGCCCCGGATCACCGCCCGGAAACGTCGGACGCGGATCACATCGGCTAGGACGGTTTACCCTCCCGCGGCGACAGGGCTGCGGGAGGTGAGGGCTTGCTGCCGACCTCCAGGAGGACAAAAGCAAGGGGGCGCTAAATTCCGATATCGGCGCTTTCCAGCAGCGCGACGGCGTCCGGCTGGCCCTCAAACATCACGAGCGCCTGCTTGGTGCGGCCGTGGGCATGCATCAGCAGCTCACCCGGCTCGCCAACGATGGCCACGGACACCGGAGCACGTTTGGCCACGTGACGCGGGCCGTCCGGACGAACCAGGACAATGCCCAGGTCCACGCCGCGGTACAGCAGCGCCGCACGCTTGATCAGGTCAGCCCACAACGCGTCCGAATATTCGGCGTCCAGCGCGCGAGGTGCCCAGCGGTCACCGGCCCGGCGGACGTCTTCGGTGTGGATGAAGTATTCGGTGAGGTTGGCGCTGTTGTCCACGGCCTTCAAATGCATGGGGGACAGGCGCGGCGGCCCGGCACGGAAGGACCGGACAAGCTTGGAGTACCCCTCCTCGGTGGATGCCTTTGAGGCGGTTTCCTCCATGGCCTTCTCCGTCTTCGCGGCGAAGGGCTTCAAGAAAAACCCCAGCGCGGCGGCGGGCTTGTGCTCCCGCAGGTACAGATGGGCGGCCAAATCTTTAGTCAGCCACCCCTCGCACAAAGTGGGTGCTTGAGGGCCGGCCGCAAGCAACGTTTCGGCCAGGACTTCACGGGAGGGTTCTACAAATCGCATCACTGCTGAAACTAGCACGTTAAGCGCCGTTTGGCGCCGGTGACAGGCCCAAGGTGAGCGCTCCCGTCCATACTGGCCCCGGGAGGAGATTAGTGCTGCTGGTTGCTGGACCTGACAACCACCTCGTTGATCGCTATCCGGCGAGGCTGTGCCAGGGTGAATTCGATCACGGCGGCTATGTCTTCCGGGGTGAGCGTCACGTGCGAATACAGTTCTTCAGCAGCTTGGCGTGCCTTCGGATCGGTGATGTGGGTGGGCAGGTCGGTAGCCACAAAACCCGGCTCAATCACTGTCACTCTGACGTCCGGCAGCAGTTCCTGGCGCAGGCATTCCGAGAAGCCGATCAGGCCCCACTTAGTGGCGGCGTAGACGGCGTCTCCGGGCCGCGCCGTGCGTCCGGCAACGGAGGATACGTTGACGAGGTCCCCGCCGCCGTCGCGCAGTTGGTCCAGGAACACTTCAGTGGCAGTGATGGCGCCCAGCAGATTCACATTCACCATCTTCGGGTAGTCACTGTCCCGGTCCGGACCGAAATCGCCAAGCAGCATGACCCCGGCATTGTTGACCAGGACGTCGGCGCCGCCGAGTTCGTTTTTCACGCGTTGGGCAGCTGCCGCCACATCGGGCCGACGGGTGACGTCCGCTTGAAGGGGAACGACGCCGTCACCGAGTTCGGCGGCCAGCGCCTCAAGGCGGTCGATCCGCCGGGCAAGCAGCGCCAGACGATATCCGGCGGCACTCAGTGCCCGTGCGGTCGCAGCCCCGATGCCCGAAGAAGCTCCGGTGATCACGGCGACGCGTCCAGTGGGTGCCTGAGGAGTCATGGCAGGTGTCCTTTCCGGGTTGAGCTTCTTGTCCCGGTGCGGGTGGCGTTCCTTCCACCGTAGCTCCACCCCTCGCGGCTGATAAGTTCCGGTCCTGACTCCGGCCTTAAAGCGCGCCGGTTGGGCGCCGTGAACTGCGGGCAACGGGAGCAGCGAATGCGCGGCAGCCAAAGCCACTAGAATCAATACGATGTCTCCTCTAAATTCTCCGTCCGAATTCCCGCAGGCACCCGGCCTGGACCCCGCGATCAGCGCCGCCCTGAAGCGCGATGCCGCGGGCCTGGTGGCCGCCGTCGTCCAGCAGTACAACACCGGCGAGGTGCTGATGCTCGGCTGGATGGATGACGAAGCGCTGCACCGCACCCTGACTACGGGCCGGGTGACCTTCTGGTCCCGCTCACGGCAGGAATACTGGCGCAAGGGCGATACATCCGGGCACGTGCAGTGGGTCAAATCGGTGGCCCTGGACTGCGACGGCGATGCCCTGCTGGTCCGCGTGGACCAAGTAGGAGCCGCGTGCCACACCGGAACGCACACCTGCTTTGACGGCCGGGAACTCCCCGTTCTGGCCGCGACCGACGCCACCAGCTGACCCGGAAAGAAACACACACATGCAGGATTTAGGAGTTATCCGCCCCGGCCTCGAGGAATTCCGGGCGCTGGCCGCTGAACACCGCGTGGTTCCGGTGCACCTGAGCGTGCTGGCCGATGCGCACACGCCCATCGGCATTTACCGCAAGCTCACCGCGGGTGCGCCCGGGACCTTCCTGATGGAATCCGCGGCCGCCGGCGGCGTCTGGTCCCGGTACTCCTTCATTGGTGCCTCCTCCCGCGCCACATTGACCACGCACGACGGCGAGACCCACTGGCTGGGCGAACCGCCGGCCGGGGTGCCGCTGGACGGAAACCCCGTGGAGGCCGTGGCCCGCACCATCGAACTGCTGCAGACCGAACGGCTGGACGGCGTGCCGCCGTTCACCTCCGGCCTGGTGGGTTTTGTGGGCTGGGAAACCGTGCGGCACTGGGAGAAGCTGCCCCATCCTCCCGTGGATGACCTGGATCTGCCGGAGCTGGCCATGAACCTGGTCTCGGACATGGCCATCCACGACACCTCCAACGGCACCGTGATGCTGGTGGCCAACGCCATCAACATGGACGGCTCCGACGAACGGGTGGACGAGGCCTGGCACAACGCGGTCGCCCGCGTGAACTCGATGCTGCAGCGTCTGGCCGAACCCACCCCGCAGCCGGTCTCCGTGTTGAGCGGCGGCACGGTGGACACCTCCACCCTCACTGCGGGAGTGAAGGAATCCTGGCCCAAACCCGAGTACACCAGGGCGGTCCAGCGGGGCAAGGAAGCCATTGTGGACGGTGAAGTGTTTCAGGTGGTCATCTCCCGGCGCTTCGAAATGGAGTGCGAATCGGACCCGCTGGATGTGTATCGGGTGCTGCGCACCACCAATCCCAGCCCGTACATGTACCTGTTCAACTTCGAAGACTCCCGCGGCAACCCCTTCGCCGTCGTTGGGTCCTCGCCTGAAGCGCTGGTAACGGTCACCGGCAGCGAAGTCATCACCCACCCCATTGCCGGTTCCCGCCCGCGCGGCAGGACAACGGAGCTGGACCGGGCCCTGGCCGATGAGCTGCTGGCCGATGAAAAGGAACGCGCCGAACACCTGATGCTGGTGGATCTGGCCCGCAACGACCTCTCCAAGGTGTGCCTTCCCGGCAGCGTTGACGTCACCCAGTTCATGGAAGTGGAGCGGTTCAGCCACATCATGCACCTGGTCTCCACCGTGGTGGGCGAACTGGCGCCGCAGCGCACTGCCTATGATGTCCTTGCCGCAACCTTCCCGGCCGGCACCCTGTCCGGCGCCCCCAAACCGCGTGCCCTGCGGCTTTTGGACGAGCTGGAACCGCACCGCCGCGGCATCTACGGCGGCGTGGTGGGCTACCTGGACTTCGCGGGGGACATGGACATGGCCATCGCCATCCGGTCCGCACTGCTGCGCGACGGCAAAGCCTTTGTCCAGGCCGGCGGCGGCATTGTTGCGGACTCGGATCTGGAAGCCGAAGCGCAGGAAACGGTCAACAAAGCGGCAGCGCCGCTGCGTGCAGCCCTGATCGCCAAGGCCCTGGAAACAGTGGTGGAAACAGGTCCTCCCGGTACCGCCGTCTCGCAATCTTCTTTCGTCACCCCCCAATCTCCAGAGCAGGAAGTACCGCAGTGAGCACACCCACCAACCGGTGGCAGCGCAAGGGAACCGTCATCATGGCGGCGGTGCTGTTCGGCATCGCAGCCTTTGCCACCACCACGCGCACCTGGCTGAACGTTCAGCTGCCCCGCACCGCCGTCCAGACTCCCGATCTGGCGGTCTCGGGTTCCGACGCCGCGACGGCCGTCACCGCGTTCGCCATCGTTGCCATTACGGCCGGGCTGGCAGCCTCCATTGCCGGACCGGTGGCCCGCTGGATCGTCAGCGCTATCCTGCTGATCTCCGGAGCCGGCGTCACCGCCGCCAGCTGGACCGTGATCAGCGATCCAGTTCAGGGCGCCGCCGGCGCCGTGGGCCAGGCCATTGGTGTCAGCGGAGCAACAGACACGGTGATTACCCTGACCGCCATGCCGTGGGCGGCCTTGGTGTGCGGAATCCTGATTGCCCTCACCGGCATCTGGCTGGCAGTGGCCAGCCGCAGCTGGAAGTCCTCGCGCCGCTACGCACCGGCACCCGCCCCGGCGGAGAAAGCAGAAGGTGCGGCTGTGGAAGGCGGAGCTGCTTTCGAAGGCGGCGCTGCTCCAGAAGCCGGCGGAACCACCGTGGGGGAGGGAACGACGACGTCGTCCGCTTCCGCAGGGCCCGAACCTGTCGATGAGATTGACAGCTGGGACCGGCTGACGCGCGGGGATGACCCGACCAACTACCGCTGATTTTTTGTTTCTGGGACCCCGGCACGGCGCCGGGCCCGCCGAAGCCCCGCAATATGTGAGAGAGTTTCCGCCAGTCAATGGCAGAATGGAAACTGATTCGTCTAGAGGAGATTTACCATGAGCTCAAATGCCACCCGCAGCACCGTTGACACCAAGCCGGAAAATGAAGCCGAGCGTCACGCCAGCATCCACGATGAGACCATCGGGCACGGCAACACGCCCGCAGCCTGGACCTGCGTCCTGATCATGATCGCCGGCGCCGCTGTGTCCAGCGTCGGCTTCATCATCGCCAGCGTCCTGTGGTTCTGCATCGGCCTGGGCGTCATTGTCGTGGGCCTGCTGGTCGGCTTCGTCATGAAGAAGGCCGGCTACGGCGTGGGCGGCTCGAAGCTCTCCAATAACGGACACTAAATGAGCGTCCTGGACGACATCATCGCCGGCGTCTCCGAGGACCTCGAGACCCGCCGGCGATCGGTTCCGCTGGAGCAGATGCGGGAGCGTGCCCGTGCGGCCGCTCCTGCTCTGGACGCCTTTGCAGCACTGGGCGGGAACGATATTCCCCGGAAGGAACTGCGCGTTATTGCCGAGGTCAAGCGCAGCAGCCCCTCCAAGGGCGCCCTGGCGGAGATCGCTGATCCCGCCTCGCTGGCCGCCAGCTACGAGACCGGCGGTGCCGCGGTCATCAGCGTACTCACCGAACAGCGCCGCTTCGGCGGTTCCCTGGCTGACTTCGATGCAGTCCGGGCCGCGGTCCGGATCCCGCTGCTGCGCAAGGACTTCACTGTTGACGAATACCAGATCTGGGAAGCCCGCGCCCACGGCGCAGACCTGGTGCTGCTGATCGCGGCGGCACTGGACGACGCCCGGTTGAAGGACTTTCTGGCGCTCACCCATGAGCTGGGCATGAACGCCCTGGTGGAAACACACACGGCGCAGGAAGTTGAACGCGCCGTCGCCGTCGGAGCCCGAATCATCGGCGTGAACGTCCGCAACCTGAAAACCCTGGACGTGAACCGTTCGGTCTTCGCGCCGCTGGCCGGCAGCATCCCCGCCGCTGCACTCGTGATCGCAGAATCGGGCGTCCGGGACGCCGCCGACGTTGAGCAGTACGCCGCTGACGGTGCCAACGCCGTCCTGGTGGGCGAAGCCCTGGTGCGGCACAACGATCCGGCGGCCACCATCGCCGAGTTCACCCGCACCGGCCGCGACGCCATCGCGGCCCGCAGTCCGCACGGCAAAGGCTGACGGCAGGCCGATACAGAGCAATAATTCCCTGTCCGGACGGCCCGCCGCCCGGACCAAAGCAGGACAGGAACCAGCCCCATGACCGGGAACCCGGATACGACAGGCGCAGCACAGTCCGCCGCGTCACCAGCCTCTTCCACCGAGACCGCACCTGCGGACGATGCGCAGCGCGCTGCAGCCGGAACCGTCACGGAGGAGGTGGCCGAGGCGTTCCTCAATGTTCACGGTTCGCTGCGTCACGCCGCCGGACCCTACTTCGGTGAGTACGGCGGACGCTGGATGCCTGAATCCCTGGTTGCGGCGCTGGACGAGCTGGAAGACACCTTTAACAAGGCCAAAGCCGATCCGGAGTTCCGCGCCCAGATTGCTGACCTGAACAAGAACTACTCCGGGCGTCCGTCGCTGCTCACTGAGGCCAAGCGGTTCGCCCGGCACGCCGGCGGGGTGCGGATCTTCCTGAAACGCGAAGACCTGAACCACACCGGATCCCACAAGATCAACAACGTTCTGGGCCAGGCACTGCTGGCCAAGCGCATGGGCAAGACCCGCATCATCGCCGAAACCGGAGCGGGCCAGCACGGCGTGGCCAGCGCCACCGCCGCCGCCCTGCTGGGGCTGGAGTGCGTGGTCTATATGGGAGCCGAGGACTGCCGCCGGCAGGCCCTGAACGTTGCCCGGATGGAGCTGCTCGGTGCAACCGTGATCCCGGTGAGCCACGGGTCGGCCACCCTGAAGGACGCCATCAACGAAGCGCTGCGCGACTGGGTCGCCAACGTGGACAACACCCATTACCTGCTGGGCACCGCCGCCGGAGCGCATCCGTTCCCGGCCATGGTCCGCTACTTCCATGAAGTCATTGGCGAAGAGGCCCGGGCCCAGATGCTGGAGACGGCTGGCCGGCTGCCGGACGCCGTGTGCGCGTGCATCGGGGGCGGCTCCAACGCCATCGGCATTTTCCACGGCTTCCTGGATGACCCGGAGGTCAAGATTTACGGCTTCGAGGCCGGCGGCGACGGCGTCGAAACCGGCCGCCACGCCGCCACCATCACCCTGGGCCGGCCCGGAGTGCTGCACGGTGCCCGCTCCTACCTGATGCAGGACGAAGACGGCCAGACCGTGGAATCCCACTCCATCTCCGCCGGCCTGGACTACCCGGGCGTGGGCCCGGAGCACTCCTACCTCTCCGACATCGGCCGGGTCTCCTACGAACCCATCACCGACAGTGAAGCGATGGAGGCCTTCCAGCTGCTCTGCCGCACCGAAGGCATCATTCCTGCGATCGAGTCCGCGCACGCGCTGGCCGGAGCCATGAAGGTAGGCCAGCGGCTCGCCGCTGGAGCCGCCGACAACGGGGCTGATGCATCAGAGAAGATCGTGCTGGTGAACCTCTCCGGCCGCGGAGACAAAGACGTGGCAACAGCCGCGGAATGGTTCAACCTGCTCGATGACACATCAGCCGAAGCAGAAATCGGCAAAGAGGGGGAACAGCTGTGAGCACCGCAGTAGAGAACACATCCGGAGCCGGCACCTCCGCCGCCAGCAAGTCTGCAGCGGCCATTGACCGCGCCGCCGCTGACGGCCGCGCCGCGCTGATTGGCTACCTGCCGGCGGGGTACCCCAGCGTGCAGGAAACCATCGACGCCGGCATTGCACTGGCCCGCAACGGTGCGGACCTGATTGAGGTGGGCATCCCGTACTCGGACCCGGTGATGGACGGACACGTGATCCAGGCGGCCACCACGGAGGCGCTGGTGAACGGCTTCCGCGTGGCCCAGGTGTTCGACGTCGTCGCCGGCATTACTGCGGCCACTGACGCCGCCGTGCTGGTGATGACGTACTGGAATCCCGTGGTGCGCATGGGGGTGGACGAATTCTCCCGCCGCCTCGCTGAAGCCGGGGGAGCCGGGCTGATCACCCCTGACCTTGTCCCCGATGAGGCGTCGGAGTGGATGGCTGCCTCGGACACATACGGATTGGACCGGGTCTTCCTGGTGGCACCGTCCTCCACCCCCGAACGCATGAAGAGCACGGTCGCGGCCAGCCGCGGCTTTGTCTACGCGGTGTCCATTATGGGCGTCACGGGCGCGCGCACCTCGGTGAGTACTGCCGCCAAGGACGTGGTGTCCGCCGCCCGTGCGGCCGGCGCGCAGCGCGTTTGCGTGGGCCTTGGCGTCTCCAACTCCGGCCACGTCCGGGAAATCGGTGCGTATGCCGACGGCGTGATTGTGGGCACTGCGCTGGTGGCTGCACTGCGTGACGGCGGCGTCCCCGCTGTGGCGGACCTGACCCGTGAACTGAGCACCGGAACCCGAAAGAGCAACTAATGAACCTGATGTCCGTGACGGCTCCGGCCAGCATTCCCAGCCCGCCCGCGGACTTCAGCAGCTTCTCGCTGGGGCCGCTGACCATCCACGCCTATGCCCTGTGCATTCTGGCCGGCATCATCCTGGCCCTGTGGATGACGTCCGTGCGCTGGAAGCGCCGCGGGCTGCCGGATGAGGCCGTCTGGGACATTGCCATCTGGGCCATTCCCTTCGGCATCATCGGGGGCCGGCTTTACCACGTCATTTCCTCTCCGGCCGCCTATTTTGGCGCGGACGGGGACCTGTCCCTGATCCCGCAGATCTGGCGCGGCGGGCTGGGCATCTGGGGTGCCGTGGCACTCGGTGCGGTCGGTGCCTGGATCGGTTGCCGGCGGGCCGGCGTGAAGCTTTCCACCTTCGCCGATGTGGGTGTCCCGGGGCTGCTGCTGGCGCAGGCCGTGGGCCGCTGGGGCAACTGGTTTAACCAGGAGCTCTTCGGCGCCCCCACTGACGTGCCGTGGGGATTGGAAATTGACGCGAACAACCCCAACTTCCCGGACGGAACCGCCCCGGGCACCCTGTTCCACCCGACCTTCCTCTACGAGTCGCTGTGGTGCCTGGCCGGCGTGGCGCTGCTGCTGGCCCTGGACAAACGGTTCCGGCTGCGCGGCGGCCGCCTGTTC
Organism: Arthrobacter sp. UYP6; assembly: GCF_040547315.1. Lineage (NCBI taxonomy): Bacteria > Bacillati > Actinomycetota > Actinomycetes > Micrococcales > Micrococcaceae > Arthrobacter > Arthrobacter sp. UYP6. The sequence continues at coordinate 230,799 of NZ_JBEPPM010000004.1, read as the reverse complement.
TGGATCTACGCTGCCTATTACACCCTGGGACGGCTCTGGATCGAGCTCCTACGCATCGACGACGCTGAAATGATTACGCTCTTCAGCGTCACACAACGGCTGAATGTTTGGACCAGCATCCTGATCTTCCTGTTCTCTGTTGGCATGTTCATTTTCCTAACAATCCGCGCAGGAAAAGGGCAAAACGGCTCCCTGTACCTGCCCGGCAGGGAACCGGCGACCGAGGCCGCCGCAGGTGACGCAGATAACAACACGGAAACGGAATCACGGGATTCCGGATCGGGCCCGTCAACGCCGCAGACGCGTGCTAATCTCGCAGAGACAAAAAACGAGGACACTGATTCTCAGAAGCCCGGGACACCGGGTACTGCCAAGTAGCACCGGCCCGGATTACCCTCCCGGCGGGTGCTCATGCCACGTAGACGTGGTCGCCCGGGAGGGAGCAGGGGAACAACCCCGCATCCCCTTTCCGTGAATGATCGAATCACTGCGGAGAGTTTCTCACCTTCCGCCGTGGGGCCAGCGTTGTCCCCTCCCACCGCTCAATCAGGGGGAAGGACATACCTCTCATGACTGAACCGTTTCCGCCCGGCGGCACACCAGCGCTTTCGCCGTTCACCCGCTTCGCCAACTTTCCGGCGGACTCCGGGCTGTACCGCGCCGAGAATGAAAAAGACGCCTGCGGGCTGGCCGTCATCGCCACCCTGCGCGGAGAGCCCGGGCACGACATCGTTGACGCCGCCCTGACCGCCCTGCGCAACCTTGAACACCGCGGCGCCGTAGGCGCCGACGAAGGCACCGGCGACGGTGCCGGGCTGCTCACCCAGGTACCCGACGAGTTCTTCCGCGCCGTCACCGCCTTTGACCTGCCCGCCGCCGGCACCTACGCTGTCGGCACCGCTTTCCTGCCCGCCGAGGGCCGGGAGCAGGACACCGCCCGCGCCGGCGTGGAAGCGATGGCTGAATCCGAAGGCCTGACCGTCCTGGGCTGGCGCGAGGTGCCGGTGGTGGCGGACCTCGTGGGCGCCATGTCCCGGGCCTGCATGCCGCACTTCGTCCAGGTGTTTCTGGCACCGGCCGACGGCGATGCCTCCGACTTGGATGCCCGCGCCTTCCGCGTGCGCAAAAGGTCGCAGAACAAGTTTGGCGTCTACTTCCCCTCACTGTCCTCCAAGACCATGGTCTACAAGGGCATGCTCACCACCGCGCAGCTGGAACCGTTTTATCCGGACCTCTCCGATCCGCGGTTCAAGACCAAGCTGGGCATTGTCCATTCCCGGTTCTCCACCAACACCTTCCCGTCCTGGCCGCTGGCCCAGCCGTTCCGCACCATTGCGCACAACGGCGAAATCAACACGGTCAAGGGCAACCGCAACTGGATGCGTGCCCGGCAGTCGCAGCTGAAGAACCCGCTGCTGGGGGAGACCCCGGAAGAGCTGTTCCCCATCTGCACCCCCGGCGCCTCCGACTCGGCGTCCTTCGATGAAGTGGCCGAGCTGCTGATGCTCTCCGGCCGGCCGATCACGCACGCCATCATGATGATGATCCCCGAGGCGTGGGAAAACCACGCCACCATGGATCCTGCCCGCCGCGCTTTTTACCAGTACCACTCCACCCTCATGGAGCCGTGGGACGGTCCCGCTGCGGTGTCCTTCACCGACGGCAACCAGGTGGGGGCGGTCCTGGACCGCAACGGCCTGCGCCCGGCCCGCTACTGGGTGACCGAGGACGGTCTGGTGGTGCTCGCCTCCGAGGTGGGTGTGGTGGACATTGATCCGGCGAAGGTGGTCCGCAAGGGCCGGGTCTCCCCGGGCAAGATGTTCCTGGTGGACACCGGGGCCGGCCGCCTGATCGAGGACGCGGAAATCAAGGCGGAAATGGCCGCCGCGAATCCGTGGGCTCAGTGGGTGAAGGAAAACCAGGTGTCCCTGGAAGACCTCCCGGAGCGCGAACACGTGCTGCACACCAAGGCCTCCATCAACCGGCGCCAGCGCACCTTCGGCTACACACAGGAAGAACTGCGCATCCTGCTGGGTCCGATGGCCCGCACCGGCGCCGAACCCCTGGGTGCCATGGGCTCGGATACGCCCATCGCCGTGCTTTCGCAGCGCCCGCGGCTGCTCTTTGACTACTTTGTCCAGTCCTTCGCCCAGGTCACCAATCCGCCGCTGGATTCCATCCGCGAAGAACTGGTCACCTCCATGCGTGCCTCCATTGGACCGGTGGGCAACCTGCTGGCCGCCGGCCAGGTCCGCACCCACCAGGTGGCGCTGAACTTCCCGGTGATCAACAATGACCAGCTGGCGAAGATCGCCAAACTGACCAACGCCGACGGCGAGCGGATTTCACTGAAGGTCCGCGGCCTCTACCGGCCGCAGGGCGGCGAGGCCGAACTGCGTGCCCGGATCTCGGAAATCTGCGAGAAGGTCTCCGGCGCCGTCAACCGCGGCATCGAGTACATCGTGCTCTCGGACCGTGACTCCAGCGCCCAGTGGGCGCCCATCCCGTCACTGCTGCTGCTCTCCGCCGTCCATCACCACCTGCTCAAGAGCGCCAACCGCACCAAGATCTCGCTGCTGATCGAAGCCGGGGATGTCCGCGAAGTCCATCACGTGGCAGTGCTCATGGGCTACGGTGCTTCCGCCGTGAACCCGTACCTGGCGATGGAAAGCTGCGAGGAACTGGTCCGCAACGGCGACATCACCGGGGTCAGCCGGGAAGAGGCCGTGGCCAACCTGATAAAGGGCCTGGGCAAAGGCGTGCTGAAGATTATGTCCAAAATGGGCATCTCCACCGTGGCCTCTTACTGCGGCGCGCAGACGTTCGAGGCCCTGGGCCTGGGCCAGGAACTCGTGGACGAATTCTTCCACGGCACCCAGACCCAGCTCGGCGGCGTCGGCCTGGACGTGATCGCCGCCGAAGCGGCCGCCCGGCACACCAGCGCCTACCCCGATGACGAAATCGAGGATCCGCACCGTCCGCTGGACAACGGCGGTGAATACCAGTGGCGCCGCGAAGGCCCGCCGCATCTGTTCAACCCGGAGACCGTGTTCCGGCTTCAGCACGCCACCCGCGAACGCCGCTATGACATCTTCAAGGCGTACACCAGCGGCGTGGATGACCAGGCCAAGAACCTCATGACCCTGCGCGGTCTGCTGGAATTCCGGGCGGGGGAGCGGCCCGGAATTCCGCTGGCGGAAGTGGAACCCGTCTCCGGCATCGTCAAGCGCTTCTCCACCGGCGCCATGAGCTACGGCTCCATCTCGCAGGAAGCCCACGAGACCCTTGCCATAGCCATGAACCGGCTCGGCGCCAAATCCAACACCGGCGAGGGCGGCGAAGACCCCGAACGGTTGCTGGATCCGGAGCGCCGCTCCGCCATAAAGCAGGTGGCCTCGGGCCGCTTCGGCGTCACCAGCCTGTACCTCACCAACGCCGAGGACATCCAGATCAAGATGGCCCAGGGCGCCAAGCCCGGCGAAGGCGGCCAGCTGATGGCGCAGAAGGTCTATCCGTGGGTGGCCCGCACCCGGCACTCCACGCCCGGCGTCGGCCTTATTTCCCCGCCGCCGCACCACGATATTTACTCCATCGAGGACCTCGCCCAGCTGATCTACGACCTCAAGCGCTCCAACCCGAGCGCCCGGGTCCACGTCAAGCTCGTCTCGGAAGCCGGGATCGGCACCGTGGCGGCGGGCGTGACCAAGGCCAAGGCCGACGTCGTCCTCGTCTCCGGACACGACGGCGGCACCGGCGCCTCGCCGCTGAACTCACTCAAGCACGCCGGGGCTCCCTGGGAACTCGGCCTCGCCGAAACCCAGCAGACCCTGATGCTCAACGGCCTGCGCGACCGTGTGGTGGTGCAGGTGGACGGCCAGCTCAAGACCGGCCGCGACGTGGTGATTGCCGCGCTGCTGGGCGGTGAGGAGTTTGGCTTCGCGACCGCTCCGCTGGTGGTCTCCGGCTGCGTCATGATGCGCGTCTGCCACCTGGACACCTGTCCGGTGGGCGTGGCGACGCAGAATCCCGAACTGCGGGCACGATTCTCCGGAAAGCCCGAATTCGTGGTGAATTTCTTCGAGTTCCTGGCCGAGGAAGTACGGGAAATCCTCGCCGAACTTGGCTTCAGGTCGCTCGAAGAAGCCATTGGCCACACCGAACTGCTGGACACCAAGGCGGCGGTTGACCACTGGAAGGCGGACGGGCTGGACCTGGAGCCAATCCTGCGCGGCGCCGACGTCGTCGAGCCCGGAACGCCGATGCGCAACATGGTTCCGCAGAACCATGACCTGGACTCGCACTTCGACAACAAACTGATCGAAATGAGCGCGGACGCCCTGGCCAACCGCAGCCCGGTACGCATCACGCTGGACGTGGTCAACACCGACCGCTCGGTGGGCACCATGCTCGGGCACACCGTCACCAAGACGTTCGGCATCGACACCCTGGCCACCGACACCATCGATGTGACCCTCACCGGGCAGGCCGGACAGTCGCTCGGCGCGTTCCTGCCGGCCGGCATCACGCTGCGCCTGCTGGGAGACTCTAACGACTACGTGGGCAAGGGCCTCTCCGGCGGACGGATTATTGTCCGCCCGGACCGCGCCAACGTTTTTGACGCCGCCCGCAACGTCATTGCCGGCAACGTGATCGGTTACGGCGCCACCAGCGGCGAAATGTTCCTGCGCGGCCAGGTGGGCGAACGCTTCCTGGTCCGCAACTCCGGAGCCACCGCGGTGGTCGAAGGAATCGGCGACCACGGCTGCGAATACATGACCGGGGGACAGGCCCTGATCCTGGGCCCCACGGGACGCAACTTCGGCGCCGGCATGTCCGGCGGAACAGCCTATCTGCTGGACCTGCGGCCTGAGCGGATCAACAAGGATGCCCTGGACAAGGGCGAGCTCCGCCTGGAGTCCCTGGACGCCGAAGACGCGGACATTGTCCGGGCCCTGATGATCCGACACGTCGAAGAAACCGAATCGGCGCTGGCAGCGTCCCTGCTGGAGGACTTTTCCAACACCGCCGGCCGCATGACCAAGGTGCTGCCGCGTGACTTCGCAGCCGTACTGGACGCCCGCGCCTCCGCCGTCGAAGCGGGCCTTGACCCCGACGGCGCCGAAGCATGGACCCGAATTTTGGAGGTAACCGGTGGCTGACCCACGCGGATTCTTGAAAGTACGCGAACGCCAGACCCAGCCGCGCCGGCCCGTACCCGTGCGCATTATGGATTGGAAAGAGGTCTACGAAGCGCAGGAAAAGGGCGTCCTGAAGGCCCAGGCAGGACGCTGCATGGACTGCGGCATTCCGTTCTGCCACCAGGGGTGCCCGCTGGGCAACCTCATTCCGGAGTGGAATGACCTGATGTACCGGGGCAAAGGGCGCGAAGCCATTGAACGGCTGCATGCCACGAACAACTTTCCGGAGTTTACCGGGCGGCTCTGCCCGGCACCGTGCGAATCCTCCTGCGTGCTGGGCATCAACCAGCCGGCCGTGACCATTAAGCAGGTCGAGGTCTCCATCATCGACCAGGCCTTCGACGAAAACTGGGTGACCCCGCACGCCCCCGAGCGGCTCACGGACAAAACCATCGCCGTCGTCGGCTCCGGACCCGCCGGGCTGGCCGTGGCCCAGCAGCTGACCCGCGCCGGGCACACCGTTGCCGTGTACGAACGGGACGACAAGATTGGCGGGCTGCTGCGCTACGGCATCCCGGACTTCAAGATGGAAAAGCTGCAGATTGACCGGCGCCTGGACCAGATGCGCGCCGAAGGCACCCGGTTCCGCACCGGCGTCGAAGTGGGCCGGGACATCAGCTGGGAACAGCTGCGCCGCCGGTACGACGCCGTCGTCGTCGCCACCGGGGCCACCGTTCCCCGGGACCTGCCCATTCCGGGCCGCGAACTGGCCGGCGTGCACTTTGCCATGGAATACCTGGTGCAGGCCAACCGTGCGGTGGCGGGGGAGCGGGTGCGGAACCAGATCAGCGCCGAGGGCAAGCATGTGGTGATCCTCGGCGGCGGCGACACCGGCGCGGACTGCCTGGGCACCGCACACCGCCAGCAGGCCGCATCAGTGACCACCCTGGCCATCGGCCAGCAGCCGCCGGCCGAGCGTGCCGCGCACCAGCCGTGGCCCACCTACCCAACGCTGTTCGAAACCGCCAGTGCCCACGAGGAAGGCGGGCAACGGACCTACCTGGCCTCCACCGTGGAGTTTGTGGGCGAAAACGGACAACTCACCGGCGTGAAGATTGCCGAAACCGAGTTTGTGGACGGCCGGCGCGTGCCCAAGGCGGGCACCGATCGGATTATTCCCGCTGACCTGGTGTTCCTCTCCCTGGGATTCACCGGTCCGGAACCTGCGGGGTTGGCCGAGCAGGTGCATACAGAGTTTGATGAGCGCTCGAATGTGTCGCGTGACGGCTATTACATGACGAACACGCCGGGTGTGTTTGCCGCGGGCGACGCCGGCCGCGGACAGTCCCTGATTGTGTGGGCAATTGCGGAGGGCCGTGCATGCGCTGCCGCCGTGGATCAGTGGCTCACCGGCTCCACCCGGCTGCCGGCGCCGGTGGCTCCGAGCGACCGGGCGATTTCGGTCCTGTAACTGCCACAGTGGACAACAGGCAGGCGCCGGCAGTGTGCGGCGCCTGCCTCTGTGCAGTGCCCGCTGAGAGAAAGAACACGGGGCGTTGTGTCCGTCCAGAACGGATGCTACGGCCCGGCTCCATGCGTAATTGGCCCGAGGAGACTAGGCTTGAGGATATGAGACGCGCAAAAATTGTGGCCACATTTGGCCCCGCAATCGCCAGTTATGAAAACACGCTCGCGGTTCTCCGTGCAGGTGTGGACGTTGCTCGCATGAACATGAGCCACGGAGATCACGACGTACATAAGTCCGTCTATGACAACGTGCGCCGTGCATCCGAAGAGCTGGGTAAGCCGGTTGGTATTTTCGCCGACCTGCAGGGCCCCAAGATCCGACTGGGACGTTTTGTTGACGGCCCGCATTTCCTGAACAAGGGTGACGTTTTCACGATCACCATCGAAGACGTTCCGGGTACCAAGGACATCGTGTCCACCACCCACACCGGATTGCCCAATGACGTCAACGTGGGGGATACCCTGCTTGTTGACGACGGCAAGGTGTCGCTGCGCGCCACCGCTGTGGACAACGTCAAGGTGGTCACCGAGGTGACCGTTCCGGGCCCGGTTTCCAACAACAAGGGCCTGAATCTGCCCGGCGTTGCCGTGAGCGTTCCCGCCATGAGCGACAAGGATGAGGCCGACCTCCGGTGGGCCATCCGCACCGGCGTGGACATGGTTGCCCTGTCCTTCGTTCGCAATGCCGTTGATGTGCGCCGTGTCCACGAAATCATGGACGAAGAAGGCCGCCGCGTTCCGGTCATCGCAAAGATCGAGAAGCCGCAGGCTGTTGCCGCCATCGAGGAAATCATTGACGCGTTCGACGCGATCATGGTTGCCCGTGGTGACCTTGGCGTTGAGCTTCCCCTGGAAGATGTGCCCCTGGTGCAGAAGAACGCCATTGAGCTGGCCCGCCGCTGGGCCAAGCCGGTTATCGTGGCCACCCAGGTCCTGGAATCCATGATCGATAGCCCGCGCCCCACCCGCGCCGAGGCTTCCGACTGCGCCAACGCCGTCCTTGACGGTGCCGACGCCGTGATGCTTTCCGGTGAGACGTCCGTGGGTAAGTACCCGATCGAGACCGTGACCACCATGGCACGCATCATCGAGTCCACTGAAGAGCACGGACTGAACCGCGTGCCGGCCCTGGGCTCCAAGCCCCGCACCCGCGGCGGCGCCATCACCCGTGCCGCTGTCGAGATTGCCGACCAGCTCGATGCCAAGTTCGTGTGCACCTTCACCCAGTCCGGAGATTCGGCCCGCCGGCTCTCCCGCCTGCGCCCGAAGAAGCCCGTCCTGGCCTTCACCCCGGTGGAGGAAACCTACCGGTACATGACCCTCTTCTGGGGCATCCAGCCGATGCTGGTGGAGTTCGCCGAGAACACCGACCAGATGACCGCCCAGGTGGACCGCACGCTGTTCGAAAACGACCTCGTGGAGCTTGATGACCTTGTGGTCATCGCCGCCGGTTCGCCTCCCGGACAGGCCGGTTCCACCAACTCCATCAAGGTCCACAAGGTGGGGGACATCGCGGACGCAGGCCAGCGTCTCGAAGGTCAGATGCAGGTTAAGGAAAAGGTTGGCCCCTGGCCGATCAAGAGCTCCAACAAGGGCAAGGCCAAGTCCATCTAGTTCGGATCCGGCTTTTCCATCAAAGCTGCCCGGCCGGGTTCTCCGGCCGGGCAGCTTTTTGTTCTCTCAATATCCATTTCCATACCTCTATATCCAATTTTCCGGATATAAGCCCTCAATCTCCTCACCTCACCTCGCCGGGGTACACCGGTCGTGGCTGCTCCGTTTTAGTCGCCTCCCGATCGCCGCGTCCAAAGCGCCCTAGAGGGGGAGGGAGGGCCCTGGCAGGTGGTTTGTCCTGTGCCGGCCTTATATCGCAGAGAAGGATGGTTCTGCTGATACGAGGAGCCGATACTGGGATAAGCCTGTCCGGACACCGCACGCCGGCACCACGCTGCAGAGGCGGCCAGCAGGTTCCGTATACCCGAACCGAAAGCGGGAATCCGAAATGAGTTTCTGGGATAACTTGTGGGACATCGTGTGGTGGGTCTTCAGCGCCACGGTGTTCTTTGCTTACCTGTTCACGCTCTTTGCCGTGATTGGCGACCTCTTCCGTGACCAAAGCCTGAATGGCTGGGCGAAAGCCATCTGGATCATCTTCATGGTCTTCCTCCCGTTCCTGACCGTTCTCGTCTACATCATTGCCCGCGGCAAGGGCATGAACGAACGCGCCATGGAACGCTCCCGGGCGGCTCGGGAGTCCACCGAGGAGTACATCCGCCGGGTTGCGGCGAGCCCCAGCGAGGAGATCTCCAAAGCGCAGGATCTCCTCAACGCAGGGTCAATCAACCAAGAGGAGTTCCAGGCGATCAAGAACAGGGCCCTGGCTGCAGCCTGACGGCGGGGAATTGTCGGTGCTGGAGCACAGAGCCCCGCCCGACGACGTCGGGCGGGGCTCTTGAATCCTGCGATGCCGCTTTTCGAAGCGGGCGTGATGCGGCGGAAGGCTAGTTGACCTGATTGATAATGGTCTCGGCGACTTCGCGCATGCTCAGTCGACGGTCCATGGACGTCTTCTGGATCCAGCGGAAGGCCTCGGGCTCGGTGAGACCCATTTTGGTGGTCAGCAGCGACTTGGCGCGCTCCACCAGCTTGCGGGTGGCGAACTGTTCCTTGAGGTCGCTGACCTCTTCCTCGAGGGCCTTGATCTCCTCATGGCGGGACAGCGCAATCTCGATGGCCGGGATCAGGTCCGCGGGAGTGAAGGGCTTGACCACGTAGGCCATGGCCCCGGCCTCGCGGGCGCGCTCCACCAGTTCCTTCTGGCTGAAAGCGGTCAGCAGGACCACGGGGGCGATCCGGGCCTTGACGATCTGCTCGGCGGCCGTGATGCCGTCCATGACGGGCATCTTCACGTCCATCAGGACCAGATCGGGCTTGAGTTCCATGGCGAGGGCGACGGCCTTTTCGCCGTTATCGGCTTCCCCGACCACGTCGTAACCCTCACCGGTGAGGATTTCCACGATATCGAGGCGGATCAGCGTCTCATCCTCGGCGACAATGACGCGCCGCGCCGGTGTGTTGGAGGGGGCGGGCTCGGTTGATTCAGACACAGGTGCTCCTCAGAATGCGGTTGGACTGCCGTGTGCGAACAGACAGTTCACAGAAATAGCCTATCCGCATGTAGAGTAGATTCGCGCCCAACACGGAATGTGAACTTTGTGATTCATACCGCAGGGCCGGCCCGAATGGCGGAATTGGCAGACGCGCTGCACTCAAAATGCAGTATCGAGAGGTGTGTGGGTTCGAGTCCCACTTCGGGCACCGTGTGATGAGTCGGGACATCGTTCACGGATGAGTCGCGACATAGGCAACACCCCGGTCTTCGGATCGGGGTGTTTTCTTTTGTCTGGGCTGATAGTCGTGTGTGGGGTCCACGCTCAGTACGCTTAGGGAGCGAGCTCACGTTATTCGGGTTGCGGACCACCTCTGTGGGCTCGCCGCAGCACAGGTTCCCACTGTCTGGGGCTGGTGTGGCTGGTGCGGCTGGTGTGGCTGGTGCGGTCGCAGGAGCCCCAGTAGAGCACAGAGGGTGGGAACCTGTGTCGGAGCAAGGGACCGAGAACAGGGAACAGGCACCGGGAGCAGGTTGCAGAGGCCGGAGATCTCGAACGGGTGGGAACCTGTGTCGGATCAAGGTCTCGAAGGGGTGGGACCCTGTGTCGGATCAGGGGCTGAAAGCAGCCGGAGGGTCGAAGTGGCCGACGGGGTGTTCCCTGGTGCGCATTCGCGGTGCGAGCTCACGTTATTCGGGTTGCGGACAACCTCTGTGGGCTCGCCGCAGCACAGGTTCCCACTGTCTGGGGCTGGTGTGGCTGGTGCGGTCGCAGGAGCCCCAGTAGAGCACAGAGGGTGGGAACCTGTGTCGGAGCAAGGGCCGAAAGCAGCCGGAGGGTGGAAGTGACCGGAGGGGGCGGGGGATTAGGGCTGTTCACTGGTGCATGAGAGGTGCGCACAGGTGTACCAGGGGTGCCGTCGGATATGACAGGACAAAATGCTGCCTCGCTTCGTCAGGGCGGGCAGGCCATCTCGGCAGCAGCCCTCAGTCCGCGACGGTTCCGCAATGGCCGTGGACGGCGGCCCAACCACAAGAGAGGAGGGCTCGGCTGATCTTCCGGTGACGAGGCGGTCGTCGCTGCTGTAAGGCAACTGTTTGACAGGACAAACTCTGCGGGGCAGGATGTGGATGTGGCCCCGGTCACACCTCAGCCAGTAGGAGCGGCGGCTGCCGTCCGCAGCGGAAAGGCCGGTGGTTGTAGTGCCTTACGATGTGCTCACTATGGGACGGATCAGCGTTGACGTCTACCCGCAGGACATCGGGGTGGATCTGGCTGACGTCACCTCCTTCGCCAAGTATCTGGGCGGATCACCGTCCAATGTTGCAGTAGCCGCGGCCCGGCACGGGCGCCGGACAGCAGTCATTACCCGCACCGGATCAGATCCGTTCGGAGCGTATCTGCGCCGGGAACTGCAGAAGTTCGGCGTCGACGACACCATGGTCAGTGCGGTGTCCGGGCTGCAGACCCCCGTCACGTTTTGCGCCATCAAACCGCCGGAGAACTTTCCGCTTTACTTCTACGGACGCTTCCCAACGGCACCGGACCTGCAGATTGCATCCGACGAGCTGAATCTGGCCGCCGTCCGTGACGCCGGTATCTTTTGGTCTACTGTGACGGGCCTATGCCAGGACCCCAGCCGGAGCGCCCACTTCACCGCGCATCAGGCCCGGCCCAGGAACGCTCTGGGGCCAGATCAGCACACCGTGCTGGATTTGGACTATCGGCCAATGTTCTGGGCCTCCGAAGATGAAGCCCGGGAGCAGATCGCTCGCATCCTGCCCTGTGTCACGGTTGCGGTGGGCAATACCAAGGAATGTTCGGTAGCGGTGGGAGAGGGAACACCCGATGAGCAGGCCGACCGGCTGCTGGAAACAGGCGTACGGCTGGCGGTGGTCAAACTCGGTCCCGACGGCGTGCTGGCCAAATCCGCCACGGAGCGCGTGGTCTCGGCGCCGGTTCCGGTAGAGACGGTCAACGGACTGGGTGCCGGCGACGCCTTTGGCGGAGCGTTGTGCCATGGGCTGCTGGCGGGGTGGAACCTGGCAGCGGTGCTGGAATACGCCAACGCGGCGGGTGCCCTGGTGGCGTCCCGGGTTTCCTGCGCCGATGCCATGCCGACACCGCGTGAAGTCATTGAACTGCTGGCTTCACGCGGCCGGTTGGTGCCGGAACTCCTGGAGACAGCCCCTTGAAAGACTGCGACGATAGTCCCGGACGCTACGAGCACCTCACCCGCACCCGGCTGGAAGACCCGCTAGCCATCAGCCGGGCGGCCGCTGAACGCCGCCCGCACCCCGGGCCGCAGCTGGGACGACAGAACTTCATTGTTGCTGCCGACCATCCGGCCCGCGGTGCGCTGGCCGTGGGTAAGCGGGACATGGCGATGGCGGACCGCCACGACCTGCTGGACCGGCTGCAAACCGCACTGGCCCACCCGGCAGTTGACGGTGTGCTGGCCACCCCGGACATCATGGATGACCTGCTCCTTCTCGGTGCTTTGGATGGGAAGCTGTTATTCGGATCCATGAACCGCGGCGGGCTGGCCGGTTTGGTCAACGAACCGGATGACCGCTTCACAGGCCACACCGCTGCGGCGTTGCAGGCGCTGGGCGCCACCGGCGGCAAAATGCTTACCCGCATCTGTCTGGGCGACCCGGCAACGGTCAGCATGCTGGAGTCAACGGCGAAAGCCATCGACAGCCTCGCTGAGCGGCGCCTGGTGGCGATGGTGGAACCGTTTCTGTCCGTGTGGGACCACGGTCGACTGCGCAACGACCTGACCCCAGACGCCGTCATCACCTCCATGGCCATTGCTTCCGGATTGGGGTCCACCAGCGCGTACACCTGGCTGAAGCTGCCCGTGGTCCCCGAGATGGAACGGATTCTGGCAGCCACCACTATGCCCGCCGTCCTGCTGGGTGGAGATCCGTCCGGATCACCGCAGGAAACGTTCGACCGCTGGCAAACGGCATTGAAGCTGCCCGGCGTCCAGGGCCTGACCGTAGGCCGGACGCTGCTGTACCCCAAGAGCGGAGACGTAGGCGAGGCCGTGGCCACGGCGGCGTCGCTGCTGAATGGCGTGAAGCTGAACGGCGTGAACCTGAACAATCGTCCTGACCGGAACGGTCGCACCGAACAGGAAGTGTCAGCCTCATGAAAACGCGCAAAATGACGGTGGCCCAGGCAGTAGTCGAATTTCTGGGCAACCAGTACACCGTGGACACCATCGGTGGAACGCACTACCGCGAGCGCCTGATACCCGGCATGTTCGGGATCTTTGGCCACGGAAACGTTGCCGGCGTGGGACAGGCTCTAAAGCAGTGGCAGGTCCTGGATTCCCGGCTCATGCCCTACCACCAGGGACGGAATGAGCAGGCCATGGTGCACCAGGCGGTGGGCTATGCCCGGCAGGAACGCCGGCGCGCCACCTTTGCCGTGACCAGCTCCATTGGTCCCGGGGCCACCAATATGCTCACCGGAGCGGCCGTGGCCACCACCAACCGCCTTCCGGTGCTGCTGCTCCCCGCGGACACCTTCGCCACCCGCACCGCGGATCCGGTGCTGCAGCAGCTGGAGCGGCCCGAAGCCTATGACATCACCGTCAACGACGCCTTCCGCCCGCTGTCCCGTTACTTTGACCGTGTGGTCCGGCCGGAACAGCTCTACTCCGCCTTCCTCAACGGTCTGCGGGTCCTCACCGACCCCGCCGACACGGGGGCCGTCACCATCTCGCTGCCCCAGGACGTGCAGGCCGAAACCTTGGACGTCCCGGGTGAATTCCTGGCGGAACGGGACTGGCGCATCCGCCGACCGGAGCCGGACGCCGAGGATATCCGCCGTGCGGCACACCTGATCCGCTCGGCCCGGCGCCCGCTGATCATAGCCGGCGGCGGCGTCCTTTACGCCTTTGCCAACCAGCAGCTGGCCCGCCTGGCTGAACTCACCGGCATCCCGGTGGCCTACACGCAGGCCGGTGTCGGATCACTGCCGTGGGATGCCCCCTACTGCCTCGGCGCGGTGGGTTCCACGGGCACGACGGCGGCGAACACCGTCGCGCGCGACGCCGACCTGGTCATTGGCATCGGCACCCGCTACGAGGACTTCACCACGGCCTCACACACCGCCTTCCAGGACCCGGAGGTGAGGTTCGTGAACATTAACGTGGCGCCCCTGGATGCCTACAAGCTGGGAACTGCCCTGCCGATCGTGGCCGACGCCCGCAAGGCGCTGATCCGACTCACCGAGGCTATGTCGGGCTACCGCGTGGGTGCGGATCTGGAGCAGCTGGTGACGGCGGAAAAAGAGCGCTGGAACGCCGCAGTGGACACGGCCTTCGACACCCGGCATGCCCCGCTGCCTAGTCAGAACGAGATCATTGGCGCCGTGAACCGCGCCACGGCTCCCCGCGACGTCGTCGTCTGCGCCGCTGGATCACTGCCCGGGGACCTGCACAAAATGTGGCGCATCCGCGACCCCTTCGGCTACCACGTGGAGTATGCCTTCTCCACCATGGGCTATGAAATTCCCGGCGGACTGGGCGTTAAACGCGCAGCCATTTCCGAAGCGCAGCGGGCGGGGGACGGCGAACAGCCGCGCGACGTCGTCGTGCTGGTGGGTGACGGCTCCTACCTGATGATGCACACGGAACTGGTCACCGCCGTCGCCGAAGGCCTCAAACTGATTGTGGTCCTGATCCAGAACCACGGATACGCCTCGATCGGGGCGCTGTCCGAATCGCTGGGCTCGCAGCGGTTCGGCACCAGGTTCCGGACGCTGGATTCACAACACCATACGTTCGATGACGGCGAGAAGCTGCCGGTGGACCTCGCGGCAAATGCCGCATCACTGGGGGTGCGGGTGATCCGCGTGGAACCCGGCGAAAATGCCATCGCCGATCTGGAGACCGCCGTGGCCAAAGCCAAAGCGGAACCCGAAGGCAGCGGCCCGGTGCTGGTCCATATTGAGTCCGATCCGCTGATCGATGCTCCGGACTCCGAATCCTGGTGGGACGTGCCCGTGGCCGGTACATCGGAACTGGACTCCACCCGGGATGCCCGCAGCACCTACCTCCGGCGCAAAGCCGGGCAGAAGCCGCTGATCGGCGACGCAACGACAGGACCGGCTCATGACTGAGAACAAGCTCATCATCGGAACCGCACCCGATTCCTGGGGAGTCTGGTTTGCTGAGGATCCCCGACAAACCCCGTGGCAGCGCTTCCTCGACGAGGCGGCGGAAGCCGGATATCAGTGGATTGAACTCGGCCCGTACGGCTATCTGCCCACCGATCCGTCCCGGCTGGCCGACGAACTGGCCCAGCGTGGCCTGCAGGTGTCCGCCGGAACCGTGTTCACCGCCTTCCACCGCGGCGCGGACCAGTGGGAGGCCGCGTGGGAACCGGCCCGGAGGGTAGCCGAACTCACGGCGGCGATGGGTGGGCAGCATGTGGTGGTCATTCCGGCGATGTGGCGCGACGACGTCACAGGGGAGGCGCTCGAGAGTTCCGACCTCTCCCCGGAGCAGCTCAATGACCTGTTTAACGGCCACAACCGGCTGGGCAAGGTGCTGGCCGAGGATTACGGACTACAGCAGCAGTTCCACTCCCATGCGGACTCCCACGTCTGCGCGCAGCAGGAGATCGAACGTTTCCTGCAGGAAACCGATCCCCAGCTGGTGAGCCTGTGCCTGGACACCGGGCATGCCCAGTACGGGGACGCCGACAGCGTTGGGCTGATCAGCAAGTATCCCGAGCGGATCGGCTACCTGCATCTGAAGCAGATTGATCCGGATGTCCTGGCCGGGGTCCGCCGGGACAACCTGACCTGGGCCGAGGCGAACCGAGCCGGCGTCATGAGCGAACCGCCCGGCGGGCTGCCCGACCTGTCCCTGGTTATCGCAGCCGCCGAGGACCTCAACCGCCCGCTGTTCGGCATCGTGGAGCAGGACATGTACCCGGTGGCCAACCTGGAGGTGCCCCTGCCGATCGCGCGCCGGACCCGCAACTACCTGCTTTCCTGCGGAAGGAGGCTCTCATGAGCCGGAATCTCAGCGTTGTCGTCATCGGTGCCGGACGCATGGGCCTGGACCATATTCAGCGCCTGGCCCGGCGGACGCACGGGGCGGAGGTAAGTGCCGTCGTCGACATCGATGCCGACCGGGCTGCGGCAGCCGTCGCGGGTATTCCCGGTGCCGCGGTGTTTAGCGACATCGATGCGGCCCTGGATGACCCGCACACGGAGGCGGTGCTGATCGCAACGCCTGGTTTTCTGCACGAAGAGGCACTGCACGCTGCCCTGGCCCGGGACATCCCCGTCCTCTGCGAGAAACCGCTGACTCCGGATCCCGCATCGGCGTGGCGGGTGCTGCAGGCGGAGGAAAAGCTGGGTCGGAAGCGGATCCAGGTGGGCTTCATGCGTCGATACGACGCCGAGTACGCGCACCTCGCGGAGCTGATCCGCAGCGGTGAGCTGGGGGAGCTGCTGATGCTGCATCACCAGCACCGCAACCCCGCAACCCCGCCCGGATTCAGCAACGAGATGCTGATCAACGACTCGGTGGTGCACGAGTTCGACGCCGTCCGCTTTTTAACCGGGGAAGAGATTGCCTCCGTCCAGGTGCGCCGCGGCAAGAGCACCCGCAACGCTCCGGCGGGTATCAACGACCCGCAGCAGGTGCTGCTGGAAACGGCCTCCGGCGTGCTGGCGGACGTGGAGATCTACGGGAACGCGCAGTATGGCTATGAGGTGGGCACCCAAGCGGTGTTCGAACAGGGAGTGGTTCGCATCGGGAACGACGCCGGCCCGTACCTCAGTGCCCGGGGCCGGTGGGGCGGCTCGGTCCTGCCGGGGTTCACCGAACGGTTCAGCGCCGCGTATGACCGCGAAATCCAGACCTGGGTGGACGCGGCTCTGCAGGGAGGTACCGACGGGCCCAGCGCCTGGGACGGCTACGCCGCCGCGGCCTGCTGCGAAGCCGGCGTCGAAGCGCAGCGAACCGGCCGCACGGTCGCCGTCGAACTTCACGAGAAGCCGTTGCTCTATCATCAGGGGTGAAAACCCCGCCGCGAGATGGCAGACGATGCCGTTTTGAGCGCTGAGACGTGCACCGTCTGCCATCTCGATAGTCCTGGGCTATCAGGACGTAAACGGAAGCCGCGGATCCATCTGTTGCCCGTCCCAGGTCTGCCGGATCCAGCCGTGGTGTGGATCGTCGCTGATCAACCATTCGCGGACCCGGCCGGGCCCGGCCATGACGTTCAGGTAATACAGGTCATACCCCGGCGCCGCCATGGCCGGGCCGTGCCAGCCGTAGGGCACCAGGACCACATCGCCGCTGCGGACCTCGGCCTGGACATCTATGGGCCGCTCATCGGAGGCATAAACGCGGGCATAGCCCACCGCATCGGCGTCATCCGGCGCTTCGAAACCCGCGGCCGGCCGTGTTTCGAAGTAGTAGATTTCTTCCAGCGAGCTTTCCCCGTCCTTCTCCTCGTCATGCTTGTGCGGGGGATAGGAGGACCAGTTGCCGGCAGGGGTGAGGACTTCGCAGACAATGAAGCGGTCCGCTTCCAGGGTGGCCGGAGTGCCGAAGTTGTGGACCTGGCGTGAACAGGACCCGGATCCCCGCAGCTCCACCGGGGTTTGCTCCGCAGTGACCAACCGGACTGGGTAGCTTGTCCGCGCCGGTGCCAGCGCTACGGCAAACCTGCCGCCGTTTTCCGAAGTGACGGTCAGCGGGGTCCGCACGCCGGAGTACAGCACATCGGCGGGGCCGGCAAAGACCGAGCTCCTGCCCCGCAGCGGATATTCGGTTCCGTCAGCCAGGACGGTCAACGCGCCCTCAAGGGGGATGACCAGACGCTCTTCCTCTTCGGCGGGCAGCGTCAGGGATTCCCCGGGCGCCAATCCGGCGACCTTGATCCCGGTGTGCGCCCACCCCGGAGCCCCGGCGGCGCTGTCTGCTGCGCCCAGCGACACCCGCCAGGCACCGTGGGAGGCGCTGCCCAGCGGATAGACCCAGGGTGTTCCGGGCATGGTGACCTCTTTTCCGGGGGCGGGGCCCCTAGCGCTGAACCAGTGTCATTTCGAAGCTGTAGGAATCGGCACGGTACACGTGGCGTCCGGTTTCCACGGTGCGTCCGACGTCGTCAACGGCGGTGCGCTCCATGGTCACCAGCGCCGCTCCGGGTTCCGTGTCCAGCAGATCTGCCTGCCGCTGGTCGGCGACGGCGGCGCCGATGCGCTGGGTGGCCAGCCGAAAGTTCACACCGGCTTCCCGCAGGAGCTCATACAAGCCCTGTCTGCTGAGCGCACTTTCAGTGATTTCAGTGATGTCTTCCCGCACCCAGTTCTCCATCAGTGCCAGCGGTTTGCCATCGACGCTGCGCAGCCGGGTGAAGTGATAGGCCCGCACGCCGTCCGCCAGGTCCAGTGTCCCTGCGGCGGCGGGATCCGGCACGCCGTGGCTGAACTCGAGCACCCGGGTGGCGGGTTTTTGCCCTGATCCGCGCAGATCATCAAACAGGCTGGAGAGCTCTAGATGGCGGCGGACCTGGTTGGACACCACCTGGGTGCCCACCCCGCGCTTGCGCACCAGCAGGCCTGCACGCACCAGCTCATCCATCGCCTTGCGCATGGTGGGCCGGGACAGGTTCAGCTTGCCGGCAAGGTCAATCTCGTTGTCCAGCCGGGAACCAAATTCCAGTACCCCGCTGCGGATAGCCGCTTCAATTCCCTGAACCACCTGGTGGTAGAGCGGAACCGGCGAGGACCGGTCAATGGGAATGTTGAGCTCTGCACCCACTGCTCATCCTCCTCGTGCATTCCCAGCGTTCACCTCAAAGGTTCAACTCCATGTCAGGACATGTCAGGACATGGTTGTCGTCTTGAGTGTAACAGCGGTCACACGCCCCATCTGCCTTGGTGGCCTCTGAAAATTAGTGTCCAAATGTGAACTTTCATTGGATTGTATGTAAATATGTCCTTACAATCCGTTGACTCTGCCATGCCTGTCGCTATATTTGTGTGCACAGTGCCGCAGCAGGGGTGACGGGGCTCCGGTTGCAGCCCGCTGGCCGGGCAACGCCACGAAGACAAAGGAGACTCTCGTGTCACAGAACCTTTCCCTGCGAAGACTGGCGGCGTCCTTACTGCTGGTTCCCGCCCTTGCTCTTTCCGCGTGCTCAAGTTCGGGGGGACGCACGCCTGAAGCAGAGGGCGACGGCGGCGGCGTCGTTGCAGGCACCGACCGCATCAAGATTGCGCTGATCACCCATTCCGGTGCGGGAGACACCTTTTGGGACATCGTCCGCAAGGGTGCCGAAGAAGCAGCTGGAAAAGACAACGTTGAACTGCAGTACCTCTCCGACCCCGAGGGCGGCCGGCAGGCCCAGCTGATCGAGCAGGCCGTAGAACAGGGGGTGGACGGGATCGCCGTCACCCTGGCCAAGCCGGACGCCGTAGCCTCCGCCCTTGAGAAGGCCGCCGCGGCCGGAATCCCGGTGGTGAGCCTGAACTCGGGAGAGGACCGCTCCGTTGAACTCGGAGCGTTCACGCACTTCGGGTCCAATGAGGAGCTCGCGGGAGAAGCGGTGGGCCAACGGCTGGCTTCGGACGGGTACACGCATCCGATCTGCGTAATCCATGAGCAGGGCAACGTGGGACACGAAAGCCGCTGCGCCGGCGTCAAGACCGAGGTGCCGGGAACGGAGATCCTGTACGTTCAGGGAACCGACATGACCCAGGTGGAATCCACCGTCACGGCCAAACTGCAGGCAACCCAAGATGCCGACGTCGTTGTTGGCCTGGGCGCGCCCTACACGCTCACCATCCTGAAATCCGTGCAGGACTCAGGCAGCGAGGCCAAGGTGGCGTCCTTTGACCTGAACCCGGACCTTGCCCAGAAAATTGTCAACGGCGACATTATCTTTACAGTGGACCAGCAGCCCTGGCTGCAGGGTTACGGTGCGGTTGACGCGCTCTGGCAGTACTCACGCGGCGGGTTCGAGATTGGCGGCGGTCAGCCGGTGCTCACCGGGCCCACTATCATTGATTCCTCGAATGCCGAACAGGTGGCCGCCTTTGCCGCGGACGGCATTCGCTAATGAACTGGTTATATCCCGGGCTGGGTCACAGAATCCCGGACACAAGGAAAGCGAAGCCCAGCGATGGCTAATACAGCCACAGTTGCCGAACCGGCATCCGATGAGAGGGTTGCGTCGAAGAGCCCTCTAGCCAAAATCCTGGGACGCCCGGAAATCGGGGCGCTGGTGGGCGCGGTTGCACTGTTCGTGTTCTTCTCGGCCGTTGCCCCGGTGTTCCTGCAGCCGGGGTCCATTGCCACTGTGCTGTACGGCGCCTCCACCATCGGCATCATGGCGGTGGGAGTCTCGCTGCTGATGATCGGCGGCGAGTTTGACCTCTCCACCGGCGTGGCTGTCATCAGCTCTGCCCTCATGGCCTCGCTGTTCAGCTGGTACTTTTCCACGAACGTGTGGGTGGGGGTGGCCCTGGCACTGGTGATGTCACTGGGGGTTGGGTTCATCAACGGCTGGATTTTGGTCAAGACCAAACTTCCGTCCTTCATTGTCACGCTGGCGACCTTCCTGATGCTGACGGGCCTGAACCTGGGCCTGACCCGGGCCATCGGCGGAAGCGTCGCCTCGCCGTCCATTTCCACGATGGACGGCTTCGATTCGGCCAAGGCCGTGTTCGCCTCCTCCATCAGCGTGGGCGGCGTGGAGGTCCGGATTACCGTCTTTATCTGGATTGCCCTGGTTGCCGTGGCATCGTGGATTCTGCTGCGCACCCGGGTGGGGAACTGGATCTTTGCCGCCGGCGGTGACGCCTATGCCGCACGCGCCGTCGGCGTTCCCGTGGTGAAGACCAAGATTGGGCTCTTCATGGGCGTGGGCTTCTGCGCCTGGGTCCTGGGAATGCATAACCTGTTTGCGTTTTCCACGGTGCAGTCCGGGGAAGGCATCGGCAACGAGTTCCTGTACATCATTGCTGCCGTGATCGGCGGGTGCCTGCTCACCGGCGGCTACGGCTCCGCTATTGGCGGAGCCATCGGCGCCTTCATCTTTGGCATGGCCAACAAGGGCATTGTCTACGCGGAATGGAACCCGGACTGGTTCAAATTCTTCCTGGGCCTCATGCTGCTGCTGGCCACCATGGTGAACATGGTGGTCAAACGCCGGGCCGAACAAAGCTAACGGAGGAAAAAACCATGGCTACTGCGGAAAACGGCCCTTCCACACTGTCCGACGGCGGCGCTCACGGCGTAGGGCACAACAACGGCGGCGCGGCCCCGGGGCACCTGCTGCAGCTCGACAAGGTGAGCAAGCACTATGGCAACATCATTGCCCTGCACGACGTCACCCTGGAGGTGGATGCCGGCCGGGTCACCTGCGTGCTCGGTGACAACGGCGCCGGAAAATCCACGCTGATCAAGATCATTGCGGGCCTGCATCCCCATGATGGAGGAGAGTTCACCGCGCTGGGCGAGAAGCGCAGGTTTAGCTCACCGCGGCAGGCGCTTGACCTGGGAATCGCGGCCGTTTATCAGGATCTGGCAGTGGTTTCCCTGATGCCGGTCTGGCGCAATTTCTTTCTCGGCTCGGAGCTGACCACCGGCGTTGGACCGTTCAAACGGCTGGACGTTGAGCGGATGAAGGAGATCACCAGGAAAGAGCTGCGGGACATGGGCATTGACCTGCGCGACGTAGAGCAGCCCATAGGCCAGCTCTCCGGCGGTGAGCGCCAGTGCGTGGCTATTGCCCGGGCCGTGCATTTTGGTGCCAAGGTGTTGATCCTGGACGAGCCAACGGCTGCTTTGGGCGTCAAACAGTCCGGAGTGGTGCTGCGCTACATTCTGCAGGCTCGGGACCGCGGCCTGGGGGTCATCTTCATTACCCACAACCCGCACCACGCCTATCCGGTGGGGGACCGCTTCCTCCTGCTCAAGCGCGGCCGCTCCATCGGGTACTACGGCAAAAAAGACGTTACCCTGGACCAGCTGACCGCCCAGATGGCCGGCGGTGACGAACTGGCGGAACTGGCCCAGGAGCTCGAGTCGCTGGGCAGCCACCGCGACGTCGTTGCCGAGGTGGAGGCCGAAATGGGCACCGAGGCACGCGGCTAACGCCGGGCGTACCGGTCAAAGGATTCCATCAGCCGCTTCACGGATCCGCCGAGGTTCCACTCGGTGCCCAGACGCTCCAGGTCGGCCCGGTTCTCGCCGGTGATCGGCTGCAGCTGCGCACCGACCTCCTCCACACCGGGCAGGGGAAGGTCTCGGACCACCTGCACCACTTTGGGCGCAACCTCCAGATAGCCGGCGGCGGCGGCGAGCTTCGAACGAACCGGCGAGGACAGTGAACTTGCCGGATCCGCCGCCGCCAGCAGGGCGTCCAGTGTGCCGTATTCGCCGAGCAGCGACGCGGCGGTCTTCTCGCCGATGCCGGCAACCCCCGGCAACCCGTCCGAGGAATCTCCGCGCAGTGTGGCGTAGTCGGCATACTGCTGCGGCAGTACCCGGTATTTCGCAACGATGGAGGCCTCAGTAAGGACGTCCAGGTTCCGCATGCCCCGCGCCGTGTAGATCACCCGGATCTCCCGCCCGTCGTCGATCACCTGGAACAGGTCGCGGTCACCGGTGACCACATCCACGGGCGTCTCCGCGGTGCTCGCGTAGGTGCCGATCACGTCGTCGGCCTCATGCTCCGCAGCGCCCACGACGGCCACGCCGGCAAGTTCCAGCGTGCGGCGAATCATCGGGATCTGGGCCTGAAGCGGATCCGGCACGGTTTCAATGTCAGGCGCACCGGGAACCACCTCCGCCACCCGGTGCGTCTTGTACGTCGGCAGCAGGTCAACGCGCCACTGCGGACGCCAGTCATCATCCCAGCACGCGATCAGGTGGGTCGCATCGTAATCGGCGGTCAGCCGGGCGATCATGTCCAAAAGGCCGCGCACGGCGTTGACCGGTGTTCCGTCACTGCGACGGATCGAATCCGGCACGCCGTAGAAGGCACGGAAGTACAGGGAAGCGGTGTCGAGCAGCATCAGGCGCTGGGGCATAGGCCGATCCTTGCACGAACCGGTGCCGGCACGGTAGGACGCCTTAGGATGGGCTGATGATCCACAGTGCGGGCATTCTGCTCTACCAACGTCCTTCTACGTCGGCGGGCCGGGCGCAGCAACAGGTGTGGATCGGGCATATGGGCGGCCCGTTCTGGGCCCGCAAGGACAGGCATGCCTGGTCTATTCCCAAGGGTGAGATTCTGCCGGGGGAGGATTCGCTGGTGGCCGCTTTGCGCGAGTTCGGCGAGGAGATGGGCACGCCGGCGCCGGACGCGGACTACGCCCTGCTCGGCAGCTTCCGGCAGTCAGCCAAGAAGACTATCACCGTGTTCACCGCCGAGGCTGACTTTGCCCCGGATCGCATCATCAGCAACACTTTTGCGCTGGAGTGGCCGCCGCGGTCGGGCACCGTCCGGGAGTACCCGGAGATCGACGACGCCGGCTGGTTCAGTGCCGCCGCCGCCCGCACCAAACTGGTTAAGGGCCAGTTGCAGGTCCTGGACGCGCTGATACTGCGGCTTGACGGGCCTCACGGCTGATAGGCCCGGTGATTCGGAGCTGATTCGGGGCTGATTCGGGGACGGGGCACCGTTGACCGCGGCTGGGCGTATCGGCGGTGGCATCTCCCGGATACCCTCAAAGAAAGCAGGCCTGACCCAGCACTTTAGCCGGAGCATCAGCCCGGCCTCCGGGAGGTATGTCCTATGCCCGCACATACAGCGAACATCAACTCAAGAAATTCCGCCGTGCCGCCGCCGAGCGGCGCCGGGTTCTATTTGTCGCCCCGGACCTGGCTGCTGCCAATCCTGGTGCTCCTGCTGGTCGGCGGAACCGGTACAGCCCTGTATATAGGCGGCCTGGGCAATCCGGCCGGGCACCTGGACCATTTTCCGATTGCCGTGGTGAACCAGGACCAGGGGACCGATACACCGGACGGGGGCCGGGAGAACCTGGGACAGACCATCACTGACCAGATGCAGCAGGGTTTCAGCAGCTCGGACAAGATCGATCTGCGGGTATTGTCCTGGGATGAGGCCCAGGACCAGATGGGCAAGGGAGAGGTCCACGGCACCGTGCTCATTCCAGAGTCCTTTTCGGCGGATGCCCTCGCCCTGGTGAGCGGCTCGCTGAGCGCTGATGCGGTGTCCCGGCCCACCGTCACGGTTTATTCCAATCCTTTGGCCGGTCCGCTGGCCAGCAGCCTGGCCACCAATGCCATAGACCCCGCCCTGGAACAGGCCAACAAGGGGTTAGGGGAGCAGCTGACCGCATCGGCCCAGGAAGCCCAGTCACAGGCTCGGACTGAACTGCAGAGCCAGCTTGAGCGGCTGGGGACTCAACTTCCTGCACAGCTTGAGCAGCAGGTGACTCCGAAGATCGGCGGTACATCGGCCGACCTGCTGGCGGATCCGATTGCCGTCACCACCAGCGTCTATTCCCCGCCTCCGGACGGCGCCGCACTGGGTATGGGAGCGTTCTTCTATTCGGTGCTGCTGATGGTGGTGGGGCTCAGCGGATCCGTGGCCCTGCATTTCCTGCTGGATTCCCGGCTGGGGGTGGCGCCAATCGAACTGGGACCTCGTTTTGTCCTGGGGCCGCAGCGGCGCCCGGCGCGCTGGCTCACGTTCCTGGTGAAGTGGGGGATTGTGGTGGTTGGGGCCCTGCCAACCGCCGGCCTGATGATGTGGGTGGCCTCCGCCGTCGGAATGCCGATTCCACACGGTGGCTGGTTCTTCCTCACCACATGGCTCTCCATTGTGACGGTGTCCGCGGTGACCTTCGCGCTGATTGCACTGTTCGGCAGTGCGGGCATGATCCTGTCCCTGATCTATGTGGTGTTCATGGGCCTGCCGTCCGCCACCGGCGTGGTGCCGCTGGAGGCGCTGCCTCCGTTCTTCCGGGCCATAGCCCCCGCTGAACCGCTCTATCAGATGACCATGGCCAACCGGGCCGTGCTGTACTTCGACGCTGATGCAAGTGCCGGGGTGCAGAGCGGCATCATCGGGATGCTGATCATCCTGCTCATTGCCGTGGTGGTGGCCCTGGCGGCGTCGGTGGTTTACGACAGGATCCTTGGCAACCGCGGTCTGCGGCTGGCCTCGGCGGCGGCGGGCTCCTGACCAAGGACTACCGTACCGGCGGCGATAAACTAAAGGAGTATTACAAGCAACACTGAAGGAGCCCCGCATGAAGGCCTGGCAGTTTACCGGAACCAACAAACCACTCCGACGTCACCGCCCTTGATGATCCCGGCTGGATGCCGCTGTTCTTCGCGCTGCCGCGGACCATGGGTCATGAAAACGCCGGTGTGATCACCGAAGTGGGTGAGGGTATTGAGCACTGGAAGGTGGGCGACCGTGTGGGTCTGGCCCCGGTCATGCGCGACGGCGACGCCCTCGGGTACGGCAAGTGGGACGGAGGGTTCGGCCCCAAGCTCCTTGCCACTGACGACAACTTGGTCAAACTCCCGGACGAGGTGCTCTCCACTAAGGGCTCAAAGTCTGGTACCAAGGAAGACCTTGAGGCCCTCTATGAGCTGATGAAATCCGGCAAGCTCAATCCGCCGATGAACATTGTTACCCCGGCGGAAATCCCGGGCGCGATTGATCAGCTGCGCGCCGGCGGCGTCGTCGGGCGCTTTATTGCCGTGTACTAGACCGTAAGCCGGGCGCTGATTTCAGCGCCCGCGCTCCCGGTTATTTCGAGGCGGGACGGGCGCGCAGATGTGCGCGCTCGCCCTGCGGGCCGAACAGGGCCAGGAACTCCACGTCTTGAGCGGTGGCGTTATCCATCCAGTGCGGAACGCGGGTGTTGAATTCCGCGGCTTCCCCGGAGCGCAGGATCAGTTCCTGATCGCCCAGCACCAGCCTCAGCCTGCCGCTGAGCACGTATAGCCACTCATACCCCTCATGCGTCTTGAGTTCCGGCTGCCCCGGTTGGGCCTTGCCCGGGAGGATGTACTTGTAAGCCCTGATCCCTCCGGCCTGCTCCGTCAACGGAATGATCGTTGCACCCTGGCGGCGGAAGGGGCGCATATGCACGCGGGGGTCCCCGGTGGCCGGCGCATCCACCAGTTCATCAATCGTTACGCCGTACACCTTGGCCAGGGGCATCAGCAGTTCCAGCGTGGCCCGCCGCTGGCCCGATTCCAGGCGCGAGAGTGTGCTGACTGAAATTCCCGTAGTGTCCGAAACTCCGGCCAGCGTCAGGCGCCTTTCGGTTCGAAGGGAACGGAGCCGGGCGCCAACGCCGGCAAGAGCAGCAACTGGGGAATCGTTCATGCGCCCCATTTTGCCATGGCGGCAAAAATAATTGCCACCGCTTCCGTCCCGCCCACACACTGGCAAGAGAGCCGGCCGCATCGCCGCCGGTACAAAGATCAGGAGTGCGGACATGGAAACAGCAGATGTCAATAACAACGGAAGTGACAGCGGGTACGACGTCCTCGGGAGGACGACGGCGGCTTCCGGGTCCAGTTGGCGGACGGAGAGCGCGTACGCGCCCGCCGGGTGCTGGCCGCCACGGGGGTCACCGACATCCTGCCGGATCTGCCCGGAATCCCGGAGCGTTGGGGGAGGAGTGTTCTGCACTGCCCGTATTGCCATGGCTGGGAAGCCCGGGACAAGGCAGTGGGCGTTCTCGCCACCGACCTCACCATGGCCATGCACCAGGTGCTGTTGTGGCGCCAGTGGAGCGCGGACGTGGTCCTGTTCCTGCACACGGCAGGAACGCCTGACGCCGCCCAGATAGAGCAGCTGGCAGCACGGGGAATCCGAACTGTTTCGGGAGAGGTTGCGGGAGTGGAGGGTACGGGTGCCGGCATCCGGATGGCCAACGGCGATCTGATGGACAGGGACGTGCTGGTGGTGTTTACCCGGCTGGAGGCCAGGGCCGGGTACCTCGAGGAGCTGGGTATCCTTCCGGTCGATCAGCACATGGGTGAGGTGGTCTTCGGGACGGCGGTTCCAGCGGAGCCCACCGGCGCCACTGCGGTGCCCGGAGTTTATGCAGCGGGCAATTTGGCTGCACCATCACTGCAGGTGATGGCTGCGGGGGCTGCGGGGCTGATGGCCGGCGCAGCCATCAACGGCGACCTCGTCGCTGAGGACACTGCCGTGGCCGTCGGGACGGCGCTCGCCGCCGGGTCCGCCGGGACCGTCTGACCTATAGCAGGTAGACGTACGGCAGGTAGACCTACAGCAGGTAGACGTCGGGAGGCTGGGTGAGGAAGTCGCCGGGATGCGTCACCGGAGCGGCCAGCATCCCGGCGCAGGAGTCGATGAGGAAATAGCCGACCCCGGTCCAATTGGCCTGCTCCACCCCAGTTTGGACCTGTGCCTCGTACTCGGCGCACACTCCCAGCACCATGCTGCCCAGGATCCACGACCGCCCGTACAACGTGGTGGGACTCATCTTTCCGGCAGCGGCTTCCACGCGCCGAGTGAGCTCTTCGGTCAGCGGGTTGGAAACGGCGGCGCCGGCAAGGACTTCGTGCATGGAAGGTACAGTCCGGATCTGTTGGATGAAGCGGGCCCGCCAGCTCGGCACCGGCAGCGAACCCAGATGTTCCACCCAGGGCAGGATCAGGCAGGCCAGCAGGTCATGCAAAGTGGCGTCACTGCTCAGACCGGCGGCCAGCTCAGCCCGGCGGCGGTTGGAGTCTTCCGTATGCCGGGAAATCAGGGTGCGGATCAGCTCCTCCCTGCCGCCAAAATGGTACGCGACGGCGGAGTGGTTGGCGGTGCCGGCCTGCTCGGCGATCCGCCGGTTGGACACCGCATCGATGCCGTAGCGGGCAAAGAGCTCTTCGGCGGCGTCCAGAAGAGTCTCGCGTGCCTTGTCGCCGTGCTGTCCCATACTGTGTCCTCTTCCCCTGCATCATGACGGGTGTTGATGCCCTGTATTTGGGCCGATTACCAATTTTACGCCACATGGCGTAATTTTGACGAGTTGGTCCCACTGACCGCGTACGCATCATTCGGTTCGCACGCCACTCGCATCACCCATCGAACCACAGCACAGGAGCACGACCTTGAGCCACATTTCCCCCACATCCAGCGACCATCCGCCGGACACCGTGTCCGCGGCGGACAGCGAGGCGCCGGAGACGGAGGGCCAAGGCCCGGACGCAGCCGCGCTGAAGCGCGCAAAGGCGGAGAAGATCGGGCGCTATGTTGCCATGTTCCTCATGCCGCTGTTGATGGTTTCCATGCTGGTTGGCGGTTACCTTGCGGCCATGCATGCGCCCACCCCGCACAACATGCCGATTGCCGTCAGCGGCACGGCCCAGCAGGCCGGCTCCTTCGCCGATTCGATGGAATCCGCTAATCCGGACGCCGTTGACATCCGGCTGGTAGATTCCGAGGAAGAAGCCCGCCAGCTGGTGCTGGACCGCGAGGTATCCGGTGCCGTTTCGCTGGCCGACGGCGGCGCCACCGTGTACACCGCCGGTGCTGCGGGTGCCTCCCAGTCGAGTACCGTCACCGCACTGCTTGCACCGCAGGTTCTGGCCCAGGGCCTGACCCTCACAACGGAAGATCTTGCCCCACTGCCCAACAGCGACATGGCCGGCCTGGGTGCTATGTTCATGACCACCGCCCTGATGCTGGCTGGTTACATGCCGCTGAGCCTGGTCCTCTCCAACTCCCCGGAGCTGCTTCGCTTCCGCCGCTTCGTTCCGCTGTTGGCCGGATGGGCAGCCCTGATCGCCGCGCTGGTGTGGACCGTCGTCGGACCCATCATGGGAGTGGTCCAGGGGCACACCGCCGCGGTGCTGGGCATCTGCTGGCTATCCGTCTTTGCGGTGGGCAGCGTTCAGCTGTTCCTGACCCGCATCCTCGGCCCCATGGCCGTGCTGGCCGGCATGCTGTTCCTGATGGTGCTGGGTGTTCCCGCCTCCAACATGAGCATGTCAGTGCACACCATGCCCGGGCTCTATCCGATCCTGCACGGCTTCCTGCCTGCGGCCGCCACCGGCGAATCACTGCGGTCCGTCCTCTACTTCGAGGGAGTGGGTGCCGGCTCCCACCTGATG
Organism: Arthrobacter sp. UYP6; assembly: GCF_040547315.1. Classification (NCBI taxonomy): domain Bacteria; kingdom Bacillati; phylum Actinomycetota; class Actinomycetes; order Micrococcales; family Micrococcaceae; genus Arthrobacter; species Arthrobacter sp. UYP6. Next base: position 201,907 of record NZ_JBEPPM010000004.1, on the reverse strand, counting down.
GTGCTGGTGATCGGCGCTGTGGCAGCGCTGCTGCTGACTCTTGGCATTGATGCCCTGAAGCGGCGCCGGAAGCCCAACGCCGCACCACCCGAGATCAACGTGGCCTCCCTGCACGGCGGACCCCGCCCGAAGAGCCGCACCTGGCGCTACGTCACCCTGGGCTTCTTCCCGCTGGCCATGGTCTCGATGATGCTCACCATGATGCTCGGTGCCATGTACCAGCCCACGCCGCGGGACATGCCGGTTGCCATTGTTGGAGCCAGCACCGAACAGGCAGAGCAGGCTGTAGCCGGACTCGACGAAAACATGTCGGGCCTGTTTGAGCTGACAGCACTGGATTCTGCGGATGAGGCACGCGAACAGGTGGGGGAACGCACTGTGGTGGCAGCTTACGTGCTGCCCTCCGCTGAGAACCCCACGGCCACCCTCCTGACCAACCAAGCTGCGGGTATGAGCGCCCAGCAGGTGGTCAACCGGGTCTTTGCCCAGGTTTCGGCCGGGCAGCAGATGGAACTGGTCACCGAGGATGTTGCCCCGCTCGCCTCCGAGGACTCCATGGGCATGGCCACCATGTACCTGGCGATGGGCTGGATCATGGCAGGCTTCATGATCATTGTGGTGGGTGCAACGGCCCAGCCCGCAAGCCGTCCGCTGCGCAAACTGCTGCCGATCGTGGCTGCCTGGGCGGTGGGCTTCTCTGCGCTCCTCTGGGTGATTGCCGATGTCTTTGTCGGTGCAATTGACGGGCATTTCTGGCAGCTGTGGGCGGTTGGCGCCGTGGCGATCTTCTGTGTGGCGATGTTTACCGCGGTCTTCGAGCGACTCATCGGCATGCTGGCCATTCTCCCGGTCATCGGCATCCTGATGTTCCTGGGCATACCAGCCTCCGGTGCCGCGATGTCCATCTACATGGAGCCGGAGTTCTTCCGCCTCCTCCATGAGGTCCTGCCGATGCCCGCCGCGGTGGAGTCCATCCGCTCCATCCTGTACTTCGGCGGTGACACTGTCTGGTCGCACCTTTTGACCCTGGGAATCTGGGGAGCCGTCTCCCTGGCGGTGGTGGCGGTCATTGACCGCATCAAGCCGCCGCGCACCGAGTCCTGGCCTGTTGACGGGACTCCGGCAGCTCCGGCCGCGCCTGCAGCGGACAAGGTTGAAGACAAGGAACTCGTGACGGTGTAATCCGTTGCTGGTCGTGCACCGGTGTCGGTGCACAGCAAGAAACCAAGGGCCGCTGCGGATGCAGCGGCCCTTGGTTTCTTGGCGAAAGTGCAGGGACCACCGGGGTGACGCCCGTGCGCCGGAGGCAGCCGCCGTCGTCACCGCGTCTGCCTGTGTCATCATCAGCACCGGTGCGCTGCGGAACGGTGCTCTGCGGAACGGTGCTCTGTGGAACGGTGCTCTGTGGAACGTCGCCCTGCAGCAACGGACGGCTTGCAGCAACGGACGGCGCGACGTGGCGCGTCACAAATCGCGGACAGACGCAGTCAGTGCCAGCATGTTGGAATGCCCGCTAACTCCGCCATCACAGCCCCGAAACCAGATTCCACCGCCGAAGACCGCAGTGCGCGCGTCGCCGTGACGGTCTTTCCCCTGCTGATCCTCGCCGGGGGAGCGGTCGCCCTGTTCTTTCCGGAGCCTTTTACCGGGCTCTCCGCGTTCGTGAATCCGGCGCTGATGCTGATCATGTTCGGCATGGGCCTGACCCTCACCCTGCCGGACTTCGCCTTGGTGATCCGGCAGCCGCTGCCTGTCCTGCTTGGCGTCGTGGCACAGTTTGTGATCATGCCCCTGCTGGGCGCGGGCATTGCCTGGGTTCTGCAGCTAAGCCCTGAACTTGCCGCCGGCGTCATCCTCGTAGGCTGTGCGCCGGGCGGAACCGCGTCCAATGTGGTGGCGTATCTGGCCAAGGGCAACGTGGCTTTGTCCGTGGCCATGACCTCGGTCTCCACTCTGCTGGCGCCGATCTTCACTCCGCTGCTGGCGCTGTGGCTTGCCGGACGGTACATGTCGGTGGACGCAGGTTCCATGGCCGTGTCCATAGTCCAAATTGTGCTGATTCCCGTGGTGCTGGGACTGGTGATCCGCTATGCCGTGCCCAGGCTCGTGGACCGGGTCCTGCCCGTCCTGCCGTGGATCTCCGTCCTGGCCATCACGTTTGTGGTCCTAGCCGTGGTGGCGGGTAGCGCAGCCGCCATCGTCACCGCCGGCTGGCTGATCCTGCTTGCGGTGATTCTGCATAACGGCCTGGGCCTTGGCCTGGGGTATGGTGCCGCGAAATTGTTCCGGCAGCCCATCGCGTCCCGCCGCACCATGGCCGTAGAGGTGGGAATGCAGAACTCAGGTCTGGCCGCCGGCCTGGCCAAGCAGTACTTCACGCCCGAAGCGGCCCTTCCGGCAGCCGTTTTTTCGGTGTGGCACAACGTTTCCGGTGCGCTGATGGCTGCGTTCTTGCGGCGCCGGCCCACGGACTGAGGGCGGGCTACCTTTCCCTGCGCCGCAGCGCTAGTGTGAGGCCGTTCCGGCACTTCGAGGAAAGCAGACACCGTGGGTTCCAAGACCATCGTGATCACTGGCGCGTCCGACGGCGTCGGTGCGGCTGCCGCGCGTCAACTGGTTCGGGCCAGCCACCATGTGGTGGTGGTGGGCCGCTCCCCGGAAAAGACCGCGGCGGTGACGGAGCAGACCGGCGGCTAATACTTCCTGGCGGACTTCGCGGACTTAAACCGGGTCCGCAACCTGGCGTCGGAACTGTTGCAGCGCTATCCGCGCATCGACGTCCCGGCGAACAACGCCGGAGCCATCTTTGGCAAGGAACGGCAGGTCACCAAGGACGGACATGAAATGACCTTTTAGGTAAACTATCTTGCTCCGTTCCTGCTCACCCGGCTACTGACGGACCGGTTGCTGGAGTCCCGGGGAACAGTCATCAACACCTCCAGCGTGGCGAACCGGTTGTTCGGGCACGTGGAGCTGGATGACCTGGAGCAGGAGAAGGACTACAAGCCGCGGAAAGCCTACGGCGATAGCAAGCTTGAGCAGATCCTGTTCACGGAGGAATTCGATCGCCGCTACCGTTCCCACAGCGCCACATCCACCGCCTTCCATCCAGGCACCGTAGCGTCCGGTTTTTCCAGTGCTCCGGGCTCGGCCATGCACGTGGTCTATTCCACTCCGCTCCGGCACCTGTTCCTCACCAGCCCCAAAAAGGGTGCCCGAACCCTGGTCTTCCTGGCCGGAGGAACCCCCGGGGCGGACTATCCCACCGGCAAGTACTTTGAGCGGTGCAAGGTGGCCCGCCCCCACCGCCAAGCTGCTGACGGAGCACTGGCCCTGGGGCTGTGGAACCGTTCGGTGGCGATGCTGGAGTCCTGACAAGGGGGCGGTTGGAACAGTGGAGCCGGCGTTGCTCCCAGATTGGCCGGTTCCTCTGTCCGGGAAGCCGTGGCCGGGTGTATCCATTGACTGTTGGTGTTGCAAAACCTGCAAGCAACAGCGTGGGGGATGAGCGAGAAAAGGTTGTATCTCCCGCAGATTCACCAAGCACAGGAGTCCGCCATAACCAGCGAGCCTGAATCCACACACCCCGAAAGAGCCACACCAGCAGAGGTCCCCACACCAGCAGAGGTCCCCACACCCGAAGAGGCTGAAAAGCACGGCGGCTCCACTGCCGCCGATGCCATTGCCGGGCCGGGATCCGCCCACGGCGGCAAGAAGCTCCGAAACCGCCATGTCACGATGATTACGCTGGGCGGAATCATCGGCGCGAGTTTGTTTGTGGGCTCGGCCAACATCATCCGCAACACGGGCCCCGCGGCCGTTCTCTCCTACGCGCTCGGCGGGCTGCTGGTTTTTCTTGCGATGCGGATGCTTGGCGAAATGGCAGCGGCCCGGCCCGCAGTGGGTTCCTTCATGGAATACGCTCGCGTGGGACTGGGCAACTGGGCAGCCTACATTGTTGGTTGGCTGTACTGGTACTTCTGGGTAGGCGTGATCGCCTACGAGTCAGTGGTTGGCGGAGGCATGCTCCACAACTGGTTCCCTGCTCTGCCGGCCTGGACGGGTTCCCTGGTGCTGCTGACAATTTTCGTCTGCAGCAACCTGATTTCGCTGCGGACTTTCGGGGAAACAGAATTTTGGCTCGCAAGCATCAAAGTGCTGGCCATCGTGGTGTTCCTCATTGCCGGTGTCCTGTACATCCTCGGTCTCCTGCCCAACGCCACCCTCTCTGTCTCTAACTTGTGGGCGCACGGCGGCTTCATGCCCAATGGCTTCAGCGCAGTCCTAGCCAGCGTCGCGCTGGTCTTGTTCTCATACTTCGGTACGGAAATTGCCGTTATGGCGGCGGCGGAGTCAGAACACCCCGCTGAGGGCATCCGGCGGGCCTCCAACACGGTCATTTGGCGGGTAATGCTCTTTTACGTTGGAGCGATCCTTGTCATCGTCACGATAGTTCCGTGGAACCAGCTCCCCGATGCCGCCGTTATGGCGCCGTTCACCTACGTCTTTAATATGTTCGGTCTGCCGGGAGCAGAGACCATCATGGGTCTTGTCATCTTTACGGCGGTCCTGTCGGTGCTCAATTCCGGCAACTACTCGGCGTCAAGAATGTTCGCTGCCCTGGCCGAGCAACGGCTGGCGCCGAAAATCATCGCTGTACGCAAAAAGCGGGGTGTCCCGGTGATTGCGGTCATCGCTTCCACAATTGGCGGCCTCATTGCCACCCTGGTGAACTTCATTGCGCCGGGCTCGGGCATCTATGAGTTCATCATGAATTCAACCGGATTGGTGGCCCTCTTTGTCTATGTCTTCATTGCGGTCACCCAGTGGCGGCTGAGGATCAAGATGTCCCCTGAAGAACGGTCCTCCCTCCAGCTTCGGGTCTGGCTGTTCCCGTGGCTGAACATTGTCCTGATTCTGGGTGCAGTCGGAATTGTCACCATCATGATGTTCACCGAGAGCGGGCGAACCCAGGTCTACACAAGCTTTCTGGCGGCCGGGGCGCTGGTGCTGTTCTGGCCGGTGGTCCGGAAGACTCTGGCCCTGCAGAAAGCAAAAGTGACGCAGATCCGGCCCGCTCCCGGATTGGCGTAGGGTGCGGATCTGCCGGCCTCCACACCGGGTGTCCTGGGCGTGGCGGTAGTTGCATCGACTTCACGGGCGGCTACGGTATGACGTACATCACACCGGCAACCCGTAGCAGTGCGGGCAGCCCCGCCCATCTGCAGGAGCATACGTGACCGTTGTCAGCCTGGAACCATCACTGATCCTCGACACCACCGGCCCTTGCCGGGTTCATCTGCGCAGCGGGGGTGTATCAGTCCTTGTGGACCTCTCCGGCAGCCAACTGCCGTCAGTGGTGCATTGGGGTGGCGAGCTGCCCGGCCTCGGGGTGGAAGAGGCCGCCATGCTGGCGGTTGCTGCTGTTCCGCACCAATCTGCCAACAGCCTGGATGTTCCCGTCCGGGCGGATATGCTCGGTTCGCTCCACGCAGGCTGGACGGGGCGCCCGGGTTTGGCAGGGGACCGAAACGGCACGGCGTGGACCCCGCAGTTCACCGTTACCCGTGTGGACCTTGGGGTGCTGGCGGAGCAGGACGCAGTGACAGAAGGAACGCTGACCACCTCCGGCGCGGCCCGGCTGACCGTGATAGCTGCAGACAATGAATCCGGCCTGGAACTGGCGATCGAGCTGGAGCTGGCGCCGTCCGGGCTGCTGCGCACCCGTGCCCGGCTGACAAACGAGGCTGAAGGGAGCTACCGGGTGCAGGAACTGGGGCTCATTTTCCCCCTGCCCTCGCGTGCCCGGGAAATCCTGGACTTTGCCGGACATTGGGGCGGGGAACGTGTACCCCAGCGCACGGCACTGCCGGTAGGTGTCCATCTGCGCGAGGGACGCAAAGGCCGCACAGGGGCTGATGCCGCCTACGTCCTGTCAGCAGGCGAGCCCGGTTTCGGCTTCGCCGACGGCCAGGTGTGGGGAATGCATGTAGGTTTTTCGGGCAACCACCGTGCCTGGGCGGAGCGGTTGTCCAACGGGCTGCAGGTACTTGGCGGCTCCGAGCTGCTCCTGCCCGGAGAAGTGGCGCTTGAAAGCGGGGAGAGTTACTCCTCTCCCTGGCTGTACGGCGTCTGGGGAAACGGGCTTGATGATCAGGCGCGTCGTCTGCATGCCTGGCTTCGCGCCCGTCCGCAACACCCCACCCGGCCCCGGCCGGTCACCCTGAACGTATGGGAGGCCGTGTATTTCGACCACCGGCTCAGCCGGCTCACTGAATTGGCCGACCGCGCAGCGGAAGTCGGCGTCGAACGGTTTGTGCTCGACGACGGCTGGTTTGGCTCCCGCCGCGATGACACCTCGGGACTGGGGGACTGGGTGGTCTCCTCGGAGGTGTGGCCTGACGGCCTGGACCCGCTGATCAACCACGTCCGTTCCCGGGGAATGGAATTTGGTCTGTGGTTTGAGCCCGAAATGGTTAACCCGGATTCAGAGGTGGCCCGCGCCCATCCGGAATGGATCATGGCACCGGCGGGGCGGCTGCCGGTGGAATCCCGGCAGCAGCAGGTACTCAACATTGGTATGCCCGGAGCCTACGAGCATGTGCGCAACCAAATGGTTGCCCTGCTGGAACGCTATCCGATCGCCTATATCAAATGGGACCACAACCGGGACCTGACCGAGGCCGGGACACAGCCCGACGGGCGGCCCGGTGTCCACACCCAGACACTGGCTGCCTACCGCCTGATGGCCGAACTGAAGGAGCGCTTTCCGGCATTGGAAATCGAGTCCTGCTCCTCCGGCGGTGCCCGCGTGGATCTGGGCGTGCTGGAACACACCGACAGGGTCTGGACCTCGGACTGTATTGACCCGCTTGAGCGGCAGCGGATGCACCGCTGGACGCAGCAGCTGATCCCGCCGGAACTGATGGGGTCCCACATCGCCTCGCTGCGTTCGCACACCACTGGCCGGATGCACACGCTTCACTTTCGGGCGGGCACCGCCGTCTGGGGACATCTGGGCATTGAGTGGGATCTTACGGAGGCCACCGCACAGGAGGCCGGCGAACTGACCCAGTGGGTGGCGTTCTACAAGGACCACCGGGGGCTGCTGCACACCGGAAACATGGTGCGCCTGGACTCGTTTGACCCGTCTCTGCAGATCCACGGGGTGGTGGATCAGGATGGCAGCCAGGCAATGTTCGCCGTCGTTCGCACTGCTGTTTCGGACGTAGAACCGCTGGGCAGGTTCCAGCTCCGCGGCCTGGACCCGGAAGGGACCTACCGGCTCCGCGATGTAACCCCGGGACCCGCTCCGCGCGGCTTCGCGCCGCCGCCGTGGTGGCCGGGCAGCGACGGAGCCGTGCTCACCGGGCGGGCACTGGAACAGGTTGGCGTCCATGTTCCAGGCCTGCACCCCGATGAGATGCGCATGCTCCACCTCCAGGCTCTCTCCCCAGCTGCGGACCAGGGCTGAGGCAAGGCCATGGCAACCACCACACCGCTGCAACGGAGCAGCACAGTTCAAGCACCGGCAAAACCGCGAACACGTTCCCGCCAGGACACCGACCCAGTCCTCACCCCTGCGCGGGCTGGTGCTGGGCCCCTACCTGGTAGCCAAGGTTGTGGCGGCGATCGTCTGGCTGTGGATCCCTTTGAAACGGAAGAATGAGCGCGGCCTTGTCAGCCTGAGGCAAGCCGGCGTGCGGAGTTCTCGTCCAGGATCAGGTCCGTCACCAGACCTGCGCGCAGGGCACCCAGGAGGCTGGTGGTCTTTGTCTCTCCGGCCACTACGCAGATCCGGCGCGGTACCTGCCGCAGCTGCTCCAAATCCGGACCGGTGCTGCGTTCGTTGAGCCGGATTCCGTCCCAGGTTCCGTCGGCACGGTAGAACATGGTGGCGACGTCGCCCACCACCTCCTCGGCCATCAGGTCATCCAAGTCCTCTTCATCCAGGTAAGCACCGTTGTAGACGTGGCTGGGGACGCCGGCTTTGATTGACCCGACACCAAAAATGGCGGTGTTCATCCGGGCCTGTAGATCCAGGACGCGCTTCACCGGACGTTCCCGCCACATGGCTTCCTTGGTTTCGGTGTGGTCAAAGAAAGCGGGTACCGGGAACTGGACCACGCGGGCGCCGTAGGCATGGCCGAAGCGCTGCAGGATTTCACTGGCATAGGTGATGCCTGAGGTGCGGAAGTTGCCGGCACCGTTCATCTGCACAATCGTGCTGTCGTGCGTGTTCTTCACCGAGAGGTGCTGGCTCACGGCGCTGAGCGTAGAGCCCCAGGCGACGCCTACTACGGCATCGGAATCGATGAGCGGGCCAATGAGGTGTGCGGCCTGCACAGCCACGCGCTGGAGCGTCTGGGAGGGCGAGACGCCTTCAACCACCGGAACCACCTTGGCGTGGATCCCAAAACGCGAGCTGATTTCCTTCTCCATCGCCGGGGCGCGGTCGGAGGCACTCTTGATCCGAATTTCCACCAGGCCGGTAGCACGTGCGTGGGAGAGCAGCCGCGACACCGTGGAGCGTGAAATCCGCAGTTCCCGGGCGATCGCTTCCATGGTCAGGTTCTGTAGGTAGTACATCTGAGCGGCCCGGAGGGCATCCCGGTTCCGGCCTTCTGTCTCTGACACAGCTGGGCCTTCCCCGGCCCTCACCGGAAGCCGTTTGGTGACACCATTGTTCACTTGCTGCCCGCCAACACTGCTTGGATCTCCATGATTCCATTATGGCAGGGTGCACGTTTGTGCATCGGGTCGATTCCGGGCCCTGAAGGCTCCGAACATAGTGAGATATGGCAAAGCCGCCACAGAAGCGTTTGGAGATAGTCGTGGACAATTCCGTGAATCCCGCTAAGGGAAAGACCGCCACCCGTCCGGTGGTTCAGCAGTTGAAGGACCGCCCCCGGGCCTCGGTGCTGATCGTCGGCGGTGGCATCAATGGCGTAGGCACCTTCCGTGACCTGTCGCTGCAGGGAGTGGACGTAGCCCTCGTGGAGCGCGGCGACTACTGCCAGGGCGCCTCGGGCGCTTCCTCGCATATGATCCACGGCGGCATCCGCTACCTGGAAAACGGTGAGTTCCGTCTGGTGCACGAGTCCGTCGTCGAGCGCAATGCGCTGCTCCGTCTGGCTCCGCACTACGTGAAGCCGCTGCAGACCACCATCCCGATCACCAGCACGTTCTCGGGCATCACCGCAGCTCCGATGCGCTTCCTGACGCACAAGCCGGGCAAGCCGAACGAGCGCGGCGCCCTGCTGATCAAGGCCGGCCTCGTGATGTATGACTTCTTCTCCCGCGGCGGACGTGTGGCCCCCCGCCACAACTTTGTAGGTAAGAAGAAGTCCCTGCAGGAACTTCCCAAGCTGCGCTCCGACGTCAAGTACACCGCAACCTACTTCGATGCCTCCGTCCACAACCCGGAGCGTCTGACCCTGGACGTGCTGCGTGACGGCCTCGAAGCCAACCCGCAGTCCCGCGCCAGCAACTACGTTTCCGCCGTGGGCACCACGGACGCCGGCACGATGCTGCGCGACGAGCTGACGGGCGAAGAGTTCCTGTTCGAAGCCGACGTCGTTATCAACGCCACCGGCGCCTGGGTGGACGAGACCAACGACTCCTTCGGCAAGCGCACCTCCTTCATGGGCGGCACCAAGGGCTCACACATTGTCCTGGACCATCCGGAACTGCTGGAGGCCTGCAACGGCCGCGAACTGTTCTTTGAGCACACCGACGGCCGCATCGTCCTCATCTACCCGATGGGTGACCGCGTTCTGGTGGGCACCACGGACATCGACGCGGACATCAACGAGGCTTCGGTCTGCACCGACGAGGAAATCGAGTACTTCTTCGAACTCGTTGCCCACGTGTTCCCGACCATCGACGTGCGTCGGGACCATATTGTCTACACCTTCTCCGGTGTTCGCCCGCTGCCCAAGCACGATGACACGCAGCCCGGCTTTGTGTCCCGTGACTACCGGATCGAAAAGCGCATCGACCGCCGCGCCGGCAAGAACGTCACCACTCTGTCCCTGGTGGGCGGCAAATGGACCACGTTCCGAGCCCTCTCCGAGAACCTCGCGTCCGAGGCCATGACCGCTCTGGGCATGCCGCGGAAGACGACGACGTCGGAGCTTCAGATCGGCGGCGGCAAGGGCTTCCCAAGCACCGAGGCCGAGGAGCGCCTGTGGGTCAACCGGACCGCCAACGAGGTTGCCGACCGCGACCGCGTCCGCGTGCTGCTGACCCGTTACGGCACCCGCGCCACGGATGTCCTGGAGTTCCTGGCCCAGGGTGGAGACCAGCTGCTGGCTTCCACCAACGAGCTGAGCACCCGCGAGCTGACCTATATGGTGGAGAACGAGCAGATTACCCGTCTGGCCGATATTCTGATCCGCCGCACCTCACTGGCCTTCCGCGGCCTGGTGACCGAGGAGATGCTCAATGAGCTGGCCGGTCTGCTGGCTCCGCAGCTGGGCTGGGACGAGGCGGAAGCACACCGCCAGGTTCAGTCCGCACGCGACCTGCTCGTGAACATGCATGGCATGAAGATTGGTGCTTCGGTAGCCTAGGCTCCGGCGCCCCGGAAATACAGCGACAAACGGAGGGCGGGCACCATACGGTGCCCGCCCTCCGGCGTATCAGCTGCCGGCCGGCTCCGGGGAGACCTGGTCGGTGCCGGCGCCTCCCACCGCGTTCCTTGCGGCAAGAATGTGGGAGCGCATGATGGACTCAGCCCATTCAGCGTCGCGCGTCCGTGCTGCCAGGACCAGTTCAGCGTGGTGGTGCATGCTGCGCCGTAGGGCATCGGGACTGTAATTCCGGAAAGTATGGGCGACGACGGCGGGCCGCATCAGCGTGCGCAGGGTGGAGGCAAAATGGCCGTTGCCGCATCTTTCAATGAAGACTTCATGGAAGTCCTTGTTTAGGGCGCCCAGCCCACTGGTGGTTCCAGACGCCACCGCCTCCTCCATCGCGGCCGTCAGATCTGCCAGCCGATCGACGTCGTTCTCCGTGAGTCGGGGAACGGCCAGTAGTGTGGCATGCGGCTCAAAGACAGCCCGCGCCTGGTACAGCCCGGCCAGGTCCTCCGGGGTGAAGGAGACTACACGGGCGCCCTTATTGCGGCTGATCTCCACCACGCCTTCGGCGGCGAGCCGCTTCAGCGCTTCGCGGATGGGGGTGCGGCTCACGCCTACACGCTCCGCCAGGTTCTTCTCCCGCAGCCAGGACCCCGGGGCCACATCACCCGAAGCGATCAGCGCATGCACCTGCTCATACGCGCTTTCATCACTTCCGGGCAGGCCCGCGACGGCGGCAGGTGAGATCGATTCCATGACTGCCAGCCTATTCCTTCCGTTGGGTCGGCCGCCTCAGGTGCGGGCCGGCCAGCTCGCCGCTGCCAGATCGGACCTTGTCCCGCCGCGCGTGACGAATGAGGCTGAGGGGCGGCCCGTGAGTTCCACCATGCGGTCAGTGACCTTCCGGTACTTCGCCAGATCGATTCCGGTCTCGATTCCCAGGCCATCGCAAAGGTGCACAAGGTCCTCCAGCGCGGCGTTTCCCAGGACCGACGGATCGCCGGGAAACCACAGGTCACCGCCCAGCCCGCCAAACGAACCCTCCAGCCAGGAAGCGCCGGCGAGCATGGAGGCAAGGGCGTTGGCCGGGGCAAAGCCGTTCCGGTTGTGTAGATGGACGCCCACGTCAAGGTCGGGGTAAAGATCCCGGACCTCGCTGATCCCGTCATACATTTCACCGGGATGTTCTTCGCCGGAGGTGGCCGCAAGATACAGGCCGGCGGCCCCGGCCTGCACAGCGGCGTGGACAACGCGCAGCCGTTCAGCCCGCGTTACCGGCCCCCGGGCAGGGGCAAAGAAGGCGCAGGCCACCGCAACCACGAGCCGTAGTCCTGATGCCTCCGCCAGCTTCCCGATCTCCTCAAGGTCTGCCAGCATCTGCTCCACGCTTCGCCGCTGGTTGCGCCGGCTCACCTCTTCATCTGCGGAAACCACCACGGCAAGTTCGTCCAGTCCGCAGTCAGCCGCCCGCCGGGCACCCAACAGGTTCGGGGCAAGCCCGCGGTACCGGACTCCCGGCACCCTGGGCACGGCGGCCATGACATCGGCTGCGTCTGCGAGCTGGGGCAGCACCCTGGGGGAGGCAAAGGAGACGGCTTCGATTTCCCGGACCCCGGCCTCGATGAGCAGGTGCACCACCTCAACCTTGTCCTCGGTGCGGACGGGCGCGGGAACGGATTGGAGGCCGTCGCGCAGGCCCACTTCAACCAGGCGGATGGCGTCCGGCAACCCCGGAATGCTCAACTCAGCCCCCGCTCACGCAGTGCAGCCAGGTCCCCGGCGCTGACACCGATTTCCGCAAGGACCTCCTCGGTGTGCTGCCCCAGGGCGGGCCCGGGCCAACGGACGGTGCCGGTGGTGCGGCTCAGTCTGGGAAAGACATTCTGCATGGACACCCCGCCAAGGACCGGATGCTCAACGGTGACAATGGAGGAGCGGGCCAGATACTGCGGGTCCGTGAACATATCAGCGGGCCGGAAGATTCGTCCCGCCGGAACGCCGTGCTCCGCCAGCAGTGCCTCCAGTTCATCACTGCTCCGGGTGGAGGTGTACTCGGCAATGATGTTGTCCAGGGCCGCCTGGCGTTTCCCCCGGGCGCCGTGCGTGGCGTAGTCGGGATCCTCCGCCAGCTCCGGCTGTCCCATGAGCCGGGCCAGCCGGGTAAAGACGGTGTCCTGGTTGGCTGCAATGAGGATCCAGTCACCCTCCTTGGTGGGGTAGACGTTGCTGGGTGCCACATTGGGAAGAACGGCTCCCGTACGTTCGCGCTGATAGCCGGCGATCTGCCATTCGGGCACCAGGGATTCCATCACGCCCAGGACGGCTTCGTAAATGGAGGAATCCACAATCTGGCCCCGTCCGCTGACCTCCCTTTCGCGCAGGGCTGCCAGCGCGCCAATGGTGGCGAACAGTGCCGCCAGCGTGTCACCAATGGAAATACCCACCCGCGACGGCGGTGTGGAGGGATCTCCCACCACGTACCGGAGTCCGCCCATTGCTTCGCCAATGGCGCCGTAGCCCGCGCGCTGGGAGTAGGGGCCGTCCTGCCCAAAGCCGGACACGCGCACCATGATCAGCCCGGGGTTGGTCGCCTGAAGATCCTCATAGCCCAGCCCCCAGCGTTCCATGGTCCCTGGGCGGAAGTTCTCCACCACAATGTCAGCGGATGACATCAGCTTCCGGGCCAGCTCCTGGCCCTCACTTTCGCGGAGATTGAGGGTCACGGATTTCTTGTTCCGTCCCACGACGGACCACCAGAGCGACTGTCCCTGGGGGAGGTCACGCCCCCATTGGCGCAGCGGATCACCCTTTTGGGGGTCTTCGATCTTGATGACATCGGCACCCATATCTCCGAGCATCTGTCCGCAGAAGGGACCTGCCAGCAACTGGCCCACCTCCACGACCCGCAGCCCGACCAAAGGTCCCAAGGCCACCTGCTCTGAATGCTGCTTTGCCATGCCGTATCTCCTCAGGAACGCGCCGGGAACTCCGTTGCTCCCAAAAAGCGGGGAATCGAAGTTGCATACAACTTTCCAGCTGCGTGACGGGCAGTCAAGGGCGGTCGCCGGGTTTTTTCAAAGACTGTATGCAACTCTCTTGACGCAATAGATCGGTGAACCTACGCTTTCGGCAATCAACATCCACTCTGCGTTCACGCCTGCCTGACCCGTTGTCCGCCAATGAAAACCATCTATCGAGGAGAAGCGATGACGTTTCGGCTAGGAGTTGATGTCGGAGGCACCTTCACCGACATTCTGCTGATAAACGAGCAGACCGGTGAGACCCACAGATACAAGACGTCCTCGACGCAGCAAGACCAGTCAATCGGGGTGCTCCATGGCGTGGAGCAGGCGTGTCTGGCAGCAGGGGTTGCGCCGTCAGAGGTGCGGGAGATCCTGCACGGGACCACTGTGGCCACCAACGCGATCCTGGAGCAGAAGGGCTCCCGTGTAGGGCTCGTGACAACACGGGGGTTCCGGCAGATCCTGCAGATTGGGCGGTCCTTTGTGCCGGGCGGGCTGGCGGGATGGATTATCTGGCCGAAGCCGGAACCGCTGGCCGATTTGGAGGACACGGTGGAGGTGATTGAGCGCGTCACCACAGCCGGAACCGTCCTGACGCCTCTGGACGAGGAGGACGTTCGGATCCAGCTGGGCAAGCTGAAGAAGAAGGGCATAGAGGCGCTCAGCATCAGCCTGATCAACTCCTACGCCAACGGTGACCACGAACGCCGCATCCATGAAATTGCCCTGGAGGAACTGCCGGGAATCCCTATTTCCCGTTCCTCGGTGATCCTCCCGGAGCTGCGCGAATACGAAAGAACCCTCACAACGGTGGCAAACGCCTACGTCCAGGGCATGGTGTCACGCTACGTGGGCAACTTGGAGGATAAATTCGGTGCCGCGGATATTGATGCGACCCTGTCTATCCTGCGCAGCGACGGAGGGCGGGTCTCCGGAAAAATCGCCTCGGAGAATCCCGTCTCCCTGCTTCTTTCCGGACCGGCAGGAGGTGTTACCGGAGCGGTGTGGGCTGGCGAGCAGGCCGGCTTCACCAACCTCCTGACCTTCGACATGGGCGGAACCTCCACCGACGTCGCCCTGGTCCAGGGCCTGGCCCCAAGGATTGGCAGGGAAACCCGGGTGGGTGACCTGACGGTGCGCGCCACCTCGGTGGACGTGCGCACAGTGGGCGCCGGCGGCGGGTCCATAGCGCACGTGCCGCCGCTGACCCAGGCCCTGCGGGTCGGGCCGCAGTCCGCCGGCGCCACACCGGGGCCCGCTTCCTACAGCAGGGGAGGAACCGAACCCACCGTTACTGACGCCAACGTGGTGCTCGGCTACCTGCCCGCCCAGCTGGCCGGCGGAGAGGTGGGGCTCGACGCCGATGCGGCGCGGACCGCCGTGCAGGTCATTTCTGATGCGACGAGCCTGGACAGCGTGGAAGCGGCAGCCGAGGGGATTATCAACATTGTCAACGAGAACATCTACGGCGCCCTTAAACTGGTCTCCACCCAACAGGGCTTTGACCCGCGTGATTTTTCCCTGATGGCCTTTGGCGGGGCCGGGCCGCTGCACGCAAACGCGCTGGGCATCCTCACCGGCGCCTGGCCGGTCATCATTCCGCCCTCCCCGGGTGTGCTGGCAGCGTACGGCGACGCCACGACCAGCCTGCGCAACGAATCCGCCCGCACGCTGGTGCGGCCGTTCTCCGAACTGAGCGACTCCAAGCTGGCTGACCTTTTTGAAGAGCTCGAAGCCAGCGCCATGGAAACCCTGCTGGAGGCAGGCCTGGACGCAGCAGACCTCACGGTGGGCTATTCCGCGGACCTACGCTACTACGGCCAGGGGTTCGAGATTCCCGTTGAAGTGCAGCGGAACGCCTTCAACGGCAGCGGGAGCACCGGCGGAACCGGGCTCGATGCCCTGCGGACGTCCTTCAACACTGAGCACGAGCGGTTGTTCGCCTTCCTGCTGGACAACGAGCATGAACTGGTCACTGCACGGGTGACCGTCAACGGTCCCCGGCCCGGCGTTGCATCCGTCACCTTGGAAACGGGCGGCACCGATGCATCGGCCGCGGTCACGGGCAGGCGGAACATCTGGATTCAGGGCCAGCCGGCAGAGGCCTTCATCTATGACCGGAACCTGCTCCTCTCCGGCAACGTAGTGGCCGGTCCCGCCGTCATCACCGAAATGGACTCCACCACCATGGTCCTCCCGGGACACACGGCCACGGTCCATCCGCAGGGGAGCCTGCTCATCCGCCCGCTCGACGCAACTGCAAAGGACTGAACGATGGCACGGCTCATTGAGAATCCCACCGGTCCCCTCACAAAAGTGGAGGTGGACGTCGTTACCCTCGACTTGATCGAAAATGCGCTGCGCAGCGCCCGCTATGAAATGGACGAGACGCTCTTCAGGACGGCGCTCAGCCCCGGCATTCGTGAACAGCATGACGAATTCCCGCTGATCGCGGACCCGGCCGGCAAAATGATTGTGGGCCAGTTTGGTCTGTCCATTCCGGATTTCCTGGAGAATTTTGAGGGCACGATCGAAGAGGGCGATGTGCTGATGACGTCGGACCCGTACTCCTGCGGTGCAGCCATTAGCCACGCCAACGACTGGCTGGTGGTCATGCCGATCTTCTTTGAGGGCAGGATTGTGGGCTGGGCGTCGCAGTTTGGGCACATGTCGGATGTGGGAGGCAAGACGCCGGCCTCCATGCCCACGGATGCGCGGACCATCTTCGAGGAAGGCGTGATCATTCCGCCCTTCAAGCTTTACCGCAAAGGGGAGCGGGACGAAGTTTCGCTGGGCATCATCCTGAACCAGGTGCGTAAACCGGACTGGAACCGGGCGGATCTCAACGGAATTGTGGCCGCCTGCCGGACGGCGTCGCGCCGGGTGCAGGAGATGTGCACCCGCTTTGGTGTTGACACCTACACGTCGGCCCTGGATGAGCTTTTGGACCGGAATTACCGGGCCATGAAGGTACTGCTGGCTGCCGTGTTCGAGGAAGGAAAGCCGCTTTCCTTCACGGATTACATTGACGACGACGGCCGCGGATACGGACCGTACAAACTGACAATGACGATCACCCGCACCGGGGAGAAAGTACTGATCGACCTCACCGGCAGCAGCCCCCAGGCGCAAAGGCCCATCAACTATTACATCAACGAGAACCTGATCCGGATGTTCTTCGGGATCTACATGATCACCGTTGCCGACCCCCAGATCCTTTGGAACGACGGTTTCTATCCCCTCGTGGACGTGGAAATTCCGGAAAAGTCCTTCTGGAAGCCCGCCTACCCGGCGGCCCTCAACGGGCGGAACCACGGAATCGGCCGGCTTTTTGATCTGTTTGGCGGACTTCTCGGCCAGGCCAATCCGGATCTGCTGAACGGTGCAGGCTTTTCCTCCTCACCGCACTTCATGTATTCCGGGAACTACACCGAGGGGGAGCGCAAGGGTGAATGGTTCCAGTTGTATTCCATCGGCTTCGGCGGCATTCCGGGCCGACCTGTGGGTGACGGCCCCGACGGGCATTCATTGTGGCCCTCATTCGTCAATATTCCCTGTGAATACCTGGAGTCGTATTTTCCGCTGATCGTTGACCGCTGGGAAACAGTGGCGGACACCGGCGGTGCCGGACTGCACCGCGGCGGCAACGGAGTGGACGTGTCGTACCGGTTCCTCGAACCGGGAACCATCGCCATCCACGATGACCGCTGGCTCACCTACCCGTGGGGTGTCCGCGGCGGCAAGCCGGGGGCGCGCGGCCGGAAATGGCTGGAAAAAGCCGACGGGACCATGGTGGTGCTGCAAAGCAAGGTCCATGACGTGGCGGTGCAGGCCGGGGATGTGCTGCACTTTGTCACGTGGGGAGGCGGCGGCTGGGGTGATCCGCTGGCACGTGATCCCGAACTGGTCTGCAAGGAAGTGCGCAGGGGCCTGGTGAGCGCGGACGGCGCGCGCAGGTACGGCGTCGTCTGCAGTGAAGACGGTGCCCTTGATGCAGCCGCAACGGAAGAGCTCCGCGCCGGGCTCAGGGCGAGCCGGGAGGAACCCCTTCCGCTCTTTGACCGGGGCGGGGACCTGGCAACACTGCTGGCCAACAGCCTCGAAGAAACAGGGCTGCCGGCCCCGCAGCCTCCGGTGGCAGTATGACGGAACACCTGATGCGCAGGGATTTCGCAGCCGGCTTCGACGGAAAACTGGCGCCGGGCCGGACGCCTGCGGTGCTCGCCGTTGACCTCATGCTGGCTTACTTCGATCCGCATAGCCCGTTGTGCCTTCCGTCCTCCGCCTTCCTGACGGTTGCCGCCGAGGTGATCGCCGCTGCCCGCCGGAACTCGGTTCCGGTGCTTCACACGGTGGTGCGTTACGGGGCCGACGGCAGTGACGGAGGGATTTTCATCAAGAAGGTTCCGGCGCTGCAAATGCTGATGGGTGACACACCTGCGGGCCAGCCCATGCCGGAGGTGGCGCCAACAGAGCAGGAAACCGTCATCGTCAAGCAGTACGCCAGTGCCTTTTTTGGCACCACCCTGGCCTCCACCCTCCGTGCCCGGGGCGTGGACACCGTGGTGATTGTGGGGACAAGCACCAGCGGA
Source organism: Arthrobacter sp. UYP6 (assembly GCF_040547315.1). Taxonomy (NCBI): domain Bacteria; kingdom Bacillati; phylum Actinomycetota; class Actinomycetes; order Micrococcales; family Micrococcaceae; genus Arthrobacter; species Arthrobacter sp. UYP6. The sequence goes on along the minus strand of NZ_JBEPPM010000004.1, from coordinate 183,709 downwards.
TGCGTGCGGGCCACAGCCGTGGATGCCATCCAAAACGGTTTCATTCCGCTTGTTGTCCGTGACGGGGTGGGTGACCGTGAACCGTCGGTCCACGAAGCGTCCCTGTATGACCTGCAGGCGAAGTACGCCGAAGTCCTTCAGAGCCCGGACGTGCTTGAGTATCTGCGCACTGTGCGTCCCGGCGAGGGAGAGGGAGGAACGTGACGGAACCCCGGACACCATTAGGGGTCCGGGGTTCCGTCAGGCGTCCCGTTAGTGCTCGGCGGGCCGGGTGAACGGAAGCACGAGCCGCGAGGGATGCCCGGCGTCGCGGTAGATCTTGTGCATGACCGGACGGCCGACGGGCAGGTGGAAGGCATCGGGGGGCAGAAGTGCGTTGTGCTCATCGGCCAGCGGTTCGGCATTGGAAAGCTCCGCCACCAGCTTGTGCCCGGGCAGGAAGGTGTTCGCGAACGGATACAGGCGCACCACGTACTCTTCGACCTGTCCCGGCTCCACCGGAACCGACCGCGTGTGCGGATGGTACGGATTTCCCTCGGTGGTGCGCTCGGTATCGAGCTCCCGGTGCGAGGCCTTGAGATAGCCGGTGGTGATCAGCTGGCGCTTGCCATTCGGTGCGGCGTCCCAGAGCCGGAGGATGAAGTTGGTGTCCGGCTGGTCGATCTCGGCGAAGAGATGCGCCGCGCCGGTGCCGATCATTTCCGTACGCTCCTCGAACGTGTCAGTGGACCAGGAGAGGATCTCCACCTTGTCCGTGACTGTCAGCGGCGCCTGGTAGAAGCCGTCCGGGGCGGCGTACCCGGTATCCATCAGCTCCGGTTCGGCCGAGAGCTTGCGGCGGGTGCGCAGATACAGCGGCTTATACTCAACGTCCTTCGGCGGCCAGGCCTCAGCGGTAACAACCTCCCGTGATCCCTCCACAAAGACGCTCACCGCCGGTTCGTCCATGACCCCGTTGTCGATGCCCTTGATCCAATAGTCGTACCAGCGGAACATCTTGTCGTGCTCTTCGATGAACGGGCGTGACTGCATGGGAGGGTAGGGTCCGATGTCCAGTTTCTTCGGGCCCAACAGGGTGTCAAAGAGCTCGATCGTGCCGTCCAGAGTCCAGCCGCGGCCCTGGTCCAGCTGCAGCCAGACCGGGATGTCGATGTTCGGCGCCAGCGTGATGGGGTTGCGCTCCTCGTACCAGTCGCCGTCGACGTCGTTCATCACGATGTCAAACCAGGCCTCATGATTTGTTGGGTAGTTCAGCACGTGCACCAGATTGGGCCAGGCGGCGACGTCGGGGTCCGCCAGGCGCTCGGCAACCAGCTTCTCGATCTCGCCGGGGGAGTGCTTCTCCAACATGCGGGACTTCACCCGGTCGGTGAACGCCCAGCCGGAGTCTCCGCCGCGGCCTTCTCGGGCGGCCCGCGGCATGAACCACATGACGCCGCCGTGATAGGTGGTCTCGTAGAAGTCGTAGTGACCGCCGGAGACGAAGATGGCCTTCAGGTGCGGCGGGCGTTCAGCGGCGGCCAGCACCTGCATCGATCCGAAGTAGGAGATCCCCACCATGCCCACGTTGCCGTCGCACCAGGGCTGCTCGGCCACCCATTCAATGAAGTCATAGGCGTCCTCGCCCAGGGAGACTCCGCCGGCGTTGTAGTTGCCGATGTGTTCGCCTTCGGAGTGGCCGGAGCCGCGCAGGTCGCCGATGACGTGGACGTAGTCTTCCTTCACGATCCGGGCTATGTCACCGGCCTCGATGCAGCCGTCCCACATGGGACTGGGCCGGCGCTGCGGCGGCATGGTCAGCGCCAGTGCCTGCAGTTCCTTGCCATAGGGGCTCAGAGCCACCAGGGCGGGGCGGGGCTTGTCCGCCTCACCCTCGTAGGCATCCGCGGCGAGGAGAACGCCGTCGCGCATGGGGACCCGGAGGTTCTTGCGGACGGCGATCTGTGCTCCGCCCGCGTTGATCATCTGGTACTCGGTCATGATGTTGGAAATCTCCTCTGTCAGGGCTTGTGGCGAAACTGCGTGCGGTAGCCGTGCAGTGTAGTGAAAAACGGTGATGGTTCCAGGGTGGGGTCGCCCTCATATCCCAGTTCCCGGGCCGCACCGGCAAACGGTGAGTAGACGGAGTCCGTTTCCTCAAGGCCGTCCACCAGATACGGGTGGACGGTGTTCCGGATGCGGGCTTCAAGGTCCAGGCTTTCCCGCAGGGCACGCTGGGCCTGCACGCCGTCCAGCTCGACGCCGAAGGGCTCGCCGTCCGCGCCGCGGTAGGGATGTCCCAGATAGAGGTTTTTCGGGCGCAGCCCGTCCCGCAGGTACTCCAGGGACGAGCGGTAGGCATCCGGATCCGTGTAGCCGGGAACCGGTTTGCTGCGCCGTGGATCTGCACCGCATCACCCACGAACACCGCATTCTGGCCGTCCAGCGCATAGGCCACGGAACCGGGAGTGTGGCCGGGAACGCTGTGCACGGACACCGTCACGCCGCCGCCGAGGGAGAGCGTCTCTCCGCCCCGGACCAGGACCGTCGGCTCCATTTCCCCGGAGATGACGGCCTGGGCGGCTGCCGCCTGCTGGCGGACGCCGTCGGGATTATCCAGATACCGGCTCCGGCCCTGCACATACTCATCCACATGGGCCTGACGGGACCGCAGCAGCGGCGCGTCCGCTTCGTGGATGACCACCTGAGCCTTGCCCCCGGTGAGCTCCCACAGGGCCTTCGCCCCGCCGAGGTGGTCAATGTGTCCGTGCGTGAGCAGGATCCAGCGGACCTCGTCGACGCTCCGTCCGAGCTGTTCCAGTGCCGGAATCAGGCCCTCGGCCGGGGACGACGCGATGCCGGTGTCAACGATGGCCGGCTCGGGTGCGTCAATGAAATAGCTGTAGAGACCGAACCGGCCCCACGGCGAGACCAGCGGATGGACGGCGGCTGTCATCGGATGCCGTGCAGGAAATCGCGGGTCTGTTCGAAGGGCCCGTAGAATTCCGGAATCCAGGAGAAGTTTGCCACGAACCCGTGGTTTGCCCCCGCATAGCGGGTCACCGTGGCCTTGACCCCGGCCTCCTGCAGGCGCTTGCCGTACAGCTCGCCCTCATCGCGCAGCGGGTCGTGCTCGGCGGTGATGATCAAAGCAGGGGGGAGCCCGGTGAGGTCCGTGCGCTTGATGGGGGAGACCAGCGGGTTTGCCGGGTCTGCGCCGTTGTCCAGGTAGAACGCGTTGAAGGGCTTGAGGCCGGCGGTTTCCAGGCCGTATCCCTCCGCGTTTTCCCGCATGGACGGGTAACGGTCGACATCGAAATCCAGGTCCAGCGACGGGTAGAACAGGACCTGATGGGTGATGCCGGCGAAACCGTCATCCTTGGCCATTGCGGTAACGGCAGCCGCGTAGGTGCCGCCGGAGCTGTCGCCGGCGACGGCGAGGGTTCGTCCGTTCCAGCGCAGGGTCCCGCCGTTTTCAGCCGCCCAGCGGAGGACGCCGTAGCAGTCCTGCAGCCCGGCCGGGAAAGCAGCTTCCGGTGCCAGGCGGTAGTCCACGGAGATGACCTTGCAGCCGGTCTCCCTGGCCAGCGACCGTGCCACATGGTCGTGGGTGTCCAGGCTGCCCAGGAAGAAGGCTCCGCCGTGGAAATACACGACCAGGCCGTAGTCGTCCGCGTCAACCGGGGTGTAGATCCGGACGGGGACGTCGCCGGCCGCCGTGGAGGCGGTGCTGTTTTCCACGTTGTGCAGCGGCAGCCGCTCCTCGAGAGGAGGAACCTGGGCCGCTTCACCGGCGCGCATGGCCCCGGGGTTGAGGGGCCCTTCCGGCGGAGCCGGCAGGGTGGCCAGGATCTTGGCAATTTCGGGATGGATGGTCATAGCTTGTCCTTGCAGTTTTGCGTTGTTACTTGGCGGCGGACTGTTCCGGGAACGCAACTTCTGCGGACTCCGGGGTCCAGCCCAGACGGGAGAGACGCTGCAGCTCATCGGTGAGCGGCTTGCGGTTGGCCTGGAACAGGGCTAGGGCTGCCGGAACGGAGTCGGCTGCCAGCAGGGCGTCGGCCAGTGCCCCGGCGTCCTGGATGGCGGAGTTGGCGCCCTGGCCCTGGTGGTGGAGCATGGCGTGCGCCGAGTCGCCCAGCAGCGTGACGGAATCGGTGTGCCAAAGATCCACGGGATCAATGTCGTAGACGGAACGGCTGGTGACCTGGCTGATATCAAGGTTGCGGGCAATGTCCACGATCCGCTCGTCGAAGCCCTCCAGCAGCGTAACGAGGTACTCATTGGTGATGATCGGCGCCCAGGTGTCGTCCTCGGAACAGGCGGTGATGTCGTAGGACACCTGGTTGCGGTGACGCAGCGGCAGGTTGTAGGCCACAGTGCCGTTCTGGGCGATGTAGAAGCGGGGATTGTCGTCCGTGACCAGGTCAAAGGTATCGTCCAGCGAAATCACGGTGCGGTAGGCATGCTCGCCGGCGAAGACCGGTGCCTTGTCCGTGAACAGCTGCTGGCGGACCAGGGAGCGGATGCCGTCGGCACCGATGACCAGGTCAGCGGTGACGCTCTCACCGTTTGTGAAGGCGAGCGTGGACTGCTTCCCGTGGTCTGTGATGCCGCTGAGCTGGTAACCGAGGTGCACCATTTCCGGGGGCAGCACACCGAACAGGGCTTCAATGAAGTCACCGCGGTGAATGATGCGGGTGTGGTTGGTCTGCGCGAAACCGTGCAGCTCCGGCCATTCCTCCTGAGCCAAAACCATCTTGCCGTCGGCCGTGACAATCTCCAGATGATCGCTGGCCGCACTCACGGCCGCAATGGCGTCGAAGATGCCCCACTGGCGGAACAGCTCAACAGTGGTGGGACGCAGGCCGATTCCGGCGCCCACCTGGCCAAAGGCGGGAGCCTGCTCGTAGACATGGACGTTTTCCGCGCCGATGCTCTGCAACGCGATGGCTGCGGCGGCGCCGCCGTATCCTCCGCCGATGATCGCAATATTCAGGTCCTTGAATTCAGAAATCTTCATGTTTTTTCGCTTTCTGCTATCCGGTGCGTCGCTGCACCGTCAGTAATGCTGGGAAGGTCCGCGGATTCAGGCGCGGATCGAGAGGAATTCGGCCGGATTATCGATGAAGATGCGCTTGATCTGCGCTTCGTCCAGGCCGTTGAGCTGCAGATCCGGGATCAGGGTCTCGAAAATGTAGTTGACCGTGTGGCCCTTGACGCCGGGCCAGCCTAGCGGGCTGCAGTTGGCATCGGCGGAGACGAGCAGCTGGTCCAGATGACCCTTTTCTACAAGGTTCAGGAAATGGTCCAGGCGTTCCTTGCGGGGGCGGGCCCAGAACGGCGGGTCAGGAAGCTCTGTTTCGTAACCAAAGGTATCGAAGCCGATCCGGCCGCCCCGGCCCATAATCCATTCGCTGGGCGTGTCCGCGGCGTTGAGTCCGTCGTCGGCATGCCCGAAGAGCACCCGGTCCAGCGGCAGGCCCTCTTCGGCGAAGATATCGATTGCCGGCTGGGGATCAATGGCCAGGTGGGTGAGGATCGGCACGCCGGTGACGACGGCGGCACGGGCAGCCGCACGGTAGATGCGTTTGTCCAGATCCGTCATGCGGCCGCCCCGGCTAACGCCAACCTTGATGACGCCGGCGCGGCTGCCGGTGTCGCCGATACCGACCGTGATTTCGTGGACAAAGACCTTCGCCAGATAGTCCACGGACGCCCGGGAGAAATGCGGCAGTGCGGTGTCACCGCCGACAAAGCCGGTGCAGGCCACGATGTGGACGCCGGTCTTCCTTGACAGGGACTTGTAGTAGTCAATGTCGCGGCCGTTGCAGATGCCGGTGGCGTCAACAAAGGTCCCGCCGCCGTTTTCGTGGAAACGGCGCAGCTTGGGCACGGTCTCCTCGTACGCCTGCTCTGGCGTTTTCCACCACTTGGAGTCCAGCTCGGACCCGGGCATACCATAGCCGATGTGCTCGTGGATGGCTACGATTCCGAGTTCTTCGGCCGGGATTGTTCCCAGCACAGTGTTTACCTTCGACAACACGTTCACCTCAAAATTAGAAAGTTCATTTATCTGCGCGGAAGACATTCCGGGACACGGCTTCAGCGGACCGACAGCAGGTCCCGCGGATTGTCCACCAGGATGTGTCTGGCATCCTCGTCGCTAAGTCCCAGCGACGTGAGCAGAGGCATAAACGTGGACAGGACGTGGCTGAACGGCAGATCGTAATCCGGCTGCCCCTTGGCAACACCGATGGCATTGGCAGAGAGCAGGATCCGGTTGGCGTGTCCGGCCCCGGCAAGTTCGATGACCAGGGCGGCGCGCTCCCGGTCGGTGACATAGCCGTCGTCGTCGTTCAGGCCTACATGGTCCAGGACCACGTAGGCTCCGCGGCTGGCTACTTCAAGGGCCGCGCCGGCCGCGTCGCGGCGGTCAAGCCCGCCGACCATCACGCGGTCTGCCGGAAGCTGCTCGTCCAGAACGATCCCCAGGTCATGGAGGGCGTCCCTTCCGAACCTGATCGAGACCGGCACGCCGGTGGCTGCCGCGGTCCGGGCCGCACCGCGGAAGAGGCTCTCCTCCGTCGCAGTCATACCGCTGCGGTCGGCTACGGTGGCCACCAATCCGGCGGCAGCCCGCCGTTCAACCCGGGGAACCACCATGCCCTCGGTGACCTCCTTCGTGAAAAGGTCGGCGAATTTTTCGGCCGGCCACGGTGTGGGCGGGTTAGTCTGCGGGGTCAGGAAATAGCCGCCGAGCATCTCTTCCGGACCCATGCCTGTTGAGGCGATGATGTGCACCCCGGTGCTACGGGACAGCGCCTCGTACAGCGGGAGGTCCCGGCCGTGGAACATGCCGGTGCTGTCCACGATGGTTGTGCCGCCGTGGCTGCGGAAATCCGTCAGCTTGCCGGCAAGGATCCCGAAGATCGACGCCCGGTCCATGCTGATGTCTGGGGCGTACTGGGCGCCGGGAACCACTGACAGCAGCGCCTCGTGAACTCCAACCACCCCCAGATCGCGGGCAGGGACGGGCCCCAGGACGGTGTTGACGGTGGTGGTGTTCAGGACGGCGTTGGGGGACGTGCTGGCGACGTCGATGCCTGCGAGGTGGCTCACTGGCCTCTCCTTTGGAGCTGGGAATACGGATGCGGGGGCCGGCTTGTGCGGACCTTCGCTCCCGTTGGGTGTGCCCAGCATCACAGATAACTTTACGCAATGTCAAGAAAGCGGACGTCACGTATATTTGTTCGATTTCACACGGAACCTGTGCGCACCGCTCACTTATTAATCAGTTAGTTGAATCTATTGACATCACGTAAAGCTTGACTCCAGACTGTCTCAGTGACGCCAGTCACAATGACTGCCCGGAGGGCCGACCGGAAACAAGGGAGTTTCACCAGATGAGTCAAAACAGCTTGACGATGAGCACAGGTTCAAGCCGGGCCACGTTCCTGGCTGCCTACAGTGCGGTCACGCTCGCACAGATGACCAACGCCCTGCCCGGTGCCCTGAACGGCACCTTTGCCGCAGAGTTCCACACCTCGGGTGCCGGCCTGACCTGGATCGCGGGCATCTTTATGGTGGGCGTGGTGGTATTCGAGCTCAGCTGGGGCCTCCTGGGTGACCTGTTCGGACGCAGGAAACTGCTCTACGGCGGTGCCGCGCTGAGCATTATCGGATCCGTCCTGGCCGCCGTGGCCCCCAGCACCGGGATCATGATCACGGCGCAGGCCATCGGAGGTATCGGGGCGGGCATCCTCTTCCCCATCTCGCTGTCTCTGATCGCCGCGATCACGCCGGACCCCCGGGCACGGGCACGGGTCATCGCCACCTGGGCCGGCTTCCTCTCGCTCGGTGCGGTCATTTCCCCGGTCCTCTCCGGACTCACGGCACAGCTCTTCACCGTGCCCGGGGCCGGGGCAGGAGCACCGAACGAGTTTAGCGGCTGGCGCGTGGCGTACTTCATTGCTGCGGCGGTTGCCGTTTTCGTACTTTTCGCCGCCACCCGGGCGAAGGACTCCGCGGGCCCCGAAGGGCGCCGGCTCGACCTGCCCGGCCAGGCCACCCTGGCACTTGGGCTCATCGCTGTCCTCTTCGCAACCGTCAGGGCCGTCGATTCGGGGTTCGGCGCCCGGGAGGTCATCGCCAGCTATGTTGCCGGCGGCATCCTGCTTAGCCTCTTCATCGTCATCGAGATGCGGACAGCCCAGCCGCTCATCCACCTTTCGCTCTTCAAGAACAGGGCGTACTCGATCACCGGGGCCGTCGCCGTCAGCGGAATGTTCGCCTTCCTTGCGGTTTGCTACAGCACCAGCGTTGTTGTCGGGGGACTGGCCCTGGCCGAGACCTGGAAGGTTGGCGTGCTGTTCGTGTTCATCCAGGGACCTGCCTTCATCTTTATCCCGGTGGTGGGATGGCTCATCCATCACGTGGCGCCGCGCTGGGTGCTCACGGCGGGCTTCACCTTTATGGCTGTCTCCGGCTTCTGGCTTTCAACCTTCTCCCTGGGCACCCCGGAGGCCTTTGGCGGTTCCCCGTGGACCACGTTTATGCTGCCGCTCCTGATGCTGGGCATCGGCTTCGCGCTCACCGTTGGCTCCGTCACCTCCGTGGCGATCAACACCGTTGATGAACACAACATCGGCATGGCCTCCGCGACGACGAACCTCCTGCGTGACCTGGGCTTCGCCCTCGGCCCCGTCATCGGCTCCGCCATCGCCTTCGGCATCGGTGCCTCGGTCTTCGCGGCCCCCCTGGCCGGAATCCTCAGCGGTACCGGGCTCCCCGGAGCCGCCGTGGAAGGACTCTCCAACGTGCCGCCGCTTGGCTACCTCTCGGGTTGGCAGGATGTCATCACCTCGTTCACCGGCCAGGTGCAGGCCGGCGGGGCACCGCCTGCGGCAGTGGACCGTATGGTCCAGTCCCTGACCTCGGCCCAGCAGCAGATCCAAGGTGCCGCGGGAACCTCCCTGGGCCAAGGCTTCCAAGCTGTGTACCTGACGGCCGGCATCGCGGCCCTGGTTTCCGCGGTCCTCACCCTCTTCATCTCCGGCCGCTCCTCGGCACCCGATGACGTGTTGGAAACCACCGAAGCCAACACCGAAGCCGTCGTCGCACACTGAGGGCTTTGGCTTCGCCGGAGCGCAACGCACCATCTAGCACACCGCAGCATCGATCAGAACGCACCACCCTTAGGAGAGCATTATGGCAGTACCCCTTGAATCAGACGTCGACATCTGGGCCGACGACATCCTGCTGGACCCCTACCCGACATACACCGTGCTGCGTGAAACGGCCGGTGTTGTTTACCTGCCGAAGAATGATTTGTACGTCCTTACGCGGTATGACGCCATCCGTGATGTGCTCGGCGACCCGGCGGACTTTTCCTCCGCGTCCCTGGGCTTCAACCCGATGGTGAACGAGGCGTTGCAGGGCACGTCGCTGGCCTCCGACCCGCCGATCCATACCCAGCTGCGGGCCACGCTGTCGGCGAACCTGACACCGCGGGCCCTGCGTGGACTGAAGGTCACTATTGATGAGAAGGCCGATCGTCTTGTCAGCGATCTGGCGGCCGGCGGAAGCTTCGACGCCGTGGATGCCCTGGCCCGCGCCTTCCCACTGGAAATTGTGGCTGACCTGATTGGCTTCACGGGGCATGTCAAGGAGAACATGCTGCGGTGGGGCCAGGCCGCGATGCAGGTCCTGGGGCCGCTGAACCAGCGCACCCAGGAGAGTTTTCCCATCGCGGGGGAGCTCTACGGCTGGTGTTCCTCGGTCACCGCCGAGGACCTGGCACCCGGTTCGATTGGCCGCGGAATCTTTGACGCCGAAACCCGCGGGGACATTCCCTCGGGTGCGGCCGGCCACATCATCCATCAGTACCTCGGTGCAGGCGTGGACACCACCATCGCCTCGATCGGAAACATCGTGGCGCTGTTCGGCCGCCATCCTGAGCAGCTGGCACTGGTCCGTAACAACCCGGAGCTGGTACCGGGAGCCTTTGCCGAAGTCCTGCGGTACTGGGCACCGATCCATATCTGGGGCCGCACCGCCACCCGCGACGTGGAGATCGATTCACTGACGGTGCCGGCCGGAGCCCAGCTGGGCATCCTCTTTGGTGCCGGCAACCGCGACCCGCGCCACTACACGGATCCGGATGTTTTTGACGTCACCCGGAACCCGGTGGACCACCTCGCCTTCGGGTACGGCCCGCACGGATGCGCCGGCCAGGGCCTGGCCAGGCTCGAGGGGCATGCCGTCCTCGGAGCCTTGGCGCGCAGCGTGAGGACCATGACGATTGCCGAGGAGGCCCGGGTGCCAAGCAATATCACCAGGAGCCACGAGACCCTGCGCATCATTGACGTGGTGGCTACATGAGGATCGAACTTGACCGTCCCCGCTGCGAAGGCCACGGCCTCTGCGAGGAAGCGGCTCCCAGCCTGATGCACCTCGACGACGACGGCGACCTGATTATTGATGTGCCCGACGTCGACGGTTCCGATGCTGAACTTGCCAAGGCTGCGGCGCGGGTCTGTCCCGTTGCTGCACTGCGGCTGGCGGCGTCGTGAAAATGCGCCGCATTGTTGTGGTTGGCAACGGCATTGCCGGGCTTACTGCCTGCGACTCCCTGCGCGCGGGTGGCTTCGACGGGGAGCTGACGGTGGTCGGCGCTGAATCGCACCAGCCCTACAGCCGTCCTGCGCTGTCCAAGGCGCTGCTTCACGCGGACGCCGACCTCAGCGCCCATGAGCTGCCGGCACCAACCCATGGTGCCGTGGAGCTGCTCGGGCAGAGCGCTGCAGGCCTCGACGTCAACCGCGGGGTAGTCCGCCTCGGCGGCGGCGGCGAACTGCCCTATGACGGGTTGGTGATCGCTTCGGGTGCCCGGGCCCGGTGGCTCACCCCGGATCTCGCTGCGGAGGAAAACCCCTGCAGGGAACTGACGCTGCGAACCATCGAGGACGCAATAGAACTGAAGCGTTCCGTTGCCACCCGCCCTTCGGTGGTTGTGATTGGCGGCGGCCCGCTGGGGATGGAAGTGGCTTCGGGCTGCCTGGAGGTTGGCTGTGCGGTGACGCTCGTCGCCGATGTGCCGCCGCTCTCCCGGCAGCTGGGGAATCACTTGTCCGGCATCTTCACAGCTGCCGCCCTCTCCAAGGGGCTTCGGATTGTCACTGGCGGCGAGGCCCGGATTACCTCCTCGCCGGCCGGTGCGCGTGTCCTCCTCGCCGACGGCACCGCGCTCGACGCCGAACTGGTGGTCACTGCCATCGGTGATGCGCCCAACGTGGAGTGGCTGGAAGGCTCCGGGCTGCTTGTTGGCGGGCAACTGCATGCCGACTCGCGGGGCCGTGTCCGTACAAGCATCGTTGCCGCCGGCGACGTGGCCACCTTTCCGACGCCCAACGGACCGAGACGGGTGCCGCTGTGGACCAGCGCCATCGACTCGGCCAAGGCGGCTGCGGGCGGACTGCTGCACGGAGACGAGGCGCCGGAGCTGGACCTCACGCCGTATTTCTGGACCGAAGGTTTCGGCCTGTCGCTGAAAGCGGCCGGGTTTACCCCGGTGTCCGGCGCCCCGGACTTCGCCGAGCCCGGAAAGGGCGTGGGATCGATGCTGCTGCGGTGGGAACACGGTAACGGCGGCGGAACCGCTGCCGCCCTCAATTACCGGATCCCGGTGCCGAAGCTGCGCCGGCTTGCGCAGACAGGATCTGCAACGCTGGGGCGGTCGGCCGTGACGGCTGCGGCCCTCTGACCGGTGACCGGATGACAGGGAAGCGGGAAGCCACCCGCAGTCGGATCTTCCATCCCCCGGCTGTTAGGGTGGTTCCCATGCCGTCACTGCGAGAAGCCCAGAAGCAGTTGACCCGCGACACCATTGTTGAGCGCGCCCTGGAGCTGTTTACGGCCAAGGGATATGCCGCAACAACGATCGACGAGATCGCTGCGGCGGCCGGCACCACCAGGGTGACGTTCTACGCCTATTACCCTTCACGCACCGATCTTATGAAGGACTTCATGGCGCGGGTCAACGACGTCCTGGACCGCAGCAACGACCCGGGACAGCCCTCGACTGAAGCCGAACTGGTGGACGTCGTCAAGGCGGGCGAACAGCCGGGCATTCTCGCCTGGATCGAATCCCGTGCGGCCCTGTGGCCGGTGTTCCGTCCTTACCTGGATGTGTTGAGTGACGCGGCCGCCGTGGATACCGAGGTGCGCATCCTGCTTGAAGCCTGGAACGAAGAGGTCATCTCCGACATGGTCCGCGGCATGGAACTGGCCGGGCGGTTTCCGGCTCAGACGCGGCATATTCGGGGCACCCTCGCCTACACGCAGCTGGACTACGTGGCCACGCTCTGGACCCGCCGCAGGTTCGAACCCAACCGGGAGCATGCCCTTGAGGTGCTCGCCGACAGCTGGCATCATCTGCTGTGCGCTGACCAGCACTCCTGAGCAGAATATGATCGCCCGAACGGTGTGAGTCGCAGGGCCAGGTCATGGAACGTGTCCGGTCCCCTAGTGTGTAGTGATGACCGACCGTGTAGATGAAGCCCGAGACATCTCGTCAATTCTCGACAATCTGGACGACGCCTATATGCGGATGCATATCGATAATTCTGCTCCAGTAGGCGTCGGTATTGGGGGAACGACTAAGATAATTCGCCTTGGTGAAACCACTGTGTTTGTGAAGCAGCTCCCACTGACAAGCATCGAGGAAGCGGATCCGAGCGCCACTGCCAGTCGGCTCCAGCTTCCCTTCGTTTCCCACTATGGGATCGGAAGCCCTACCCATGCGGTCGGGCGGGAACTGGCAGCACATCAGGCGACGTCCGAATGGGTTAGCACGGGCGCGGTGGACTTCTTCCCACTCCTGCTCAGCTGGCGAGCCCTCGATGTGAAGTGCAAGGCGGACCTCAGTGAGTTTGACGGAGATACTTCTCCACGCCAGTGGGGGCCACATTGGCCTCAACTTCAGAGCAAGCTTGCCGCGATAAAGGACGCGTCCAAAAGCATGGTGCTCTTCCTTGAATACGTGCCCGAGACACTGGGCGTCTGGATCCGCAGGAGCCTGGTCGAGGGCACTGGGGCAACGGTATTCCCGGAAGTTGTCGACCAGCTCCTGAAAGCCACGGCGTGGATGAACAGCCAGGGATTCCAGCACTTTGACGTCCACCCGGGGAACATCCTTGTCCGGGACGGCAGGCTGCTTCTCACTGACTTCGGCTTGGCGCTTCACCGCGACTTTGACCTCACTGCGGAAGAAGAAGCGTCCATGGTTACGCATGACGGGTTCGACCGTGATTCCGCCCTGATGCACTTGTTCCATTGGACGTTGTTTGAACTCGGCTATGCCTCGGGTCCGGGGCGTCTGGCGCTGTTGAGCGCTGCCGCCGCTGACGCAAGCACGCCAGCGCTGGACCCGGTTCGAGCCGCACTCGGGGACGGTGCCGACCTCATTGCGCAATATGCGAGTATCGCTGTCTATATGACCGAGATGTTTCGCGCCCTCATGCACGATGCTCTCGCAGAGGGATACAGGCGCCCGTAGGCAGTTGACCCGGCCCCAGCTACGGATGGTGAGCCGGGACAGGCTGGTCCACGGATAACGAGCTGCACGCCCTCACCGGTGACTACGTGATTGCTCGGCTTTCACCGGCGTCGGCGGCTCCCGCTGATCTTTTGTCTTCGGTGCCTTTGGGCGGATTTGGTGAGGGGTGCCATCCCGACATCATGCCATCAAGTTCCAGTCACCACCGGCACATAGCGTCGTCTGTTCGTCTGCTTGCGGGGCTTAGGAGGCTTCGGGCTCGGTAGCGGCGCACCAGACGGCATCGATCAGTTCGGAAGCGTCGCTCTCCGAGATCTTCAGCGCCAGCGACACCTCGGTTAACAGCGGCTGACGAGCATGCCGGAGCATTTCCCGCTCCGCCTGCGAGAGTCCATGCGAGGCGCTGCGCAGCATTAGATTGCGGACGACGGCGGCAACCACCATGGGGTCGCCGGTGGTCAGCCTTTCGGTATTGTCTTTGAACCGCCGGGACCACTGGGGATCCTCCTCATCTGCGGGAGCCCTGAGAACGGAGAAAAGGGAATCCAGACCGGCTTGATCCAGCACCGGCCGCAGGCCAACGTGCTCCACCTTGTCAAGGGGGATCCAAACCAGTAAGTGGGATGACTGCACCTCAAGGACAATGCAGTCCTTTTCTAGACGCGGGTGAGTTTGGAATGAGCTGACCACGGCAGGGCCGTGATGGGGATGGACCAGGACCTGGCCCTTGGAAAATGGCAATGGGCACCTCCGGCAGAAAGGTGAAGGCCGGGATCAACGCCCCGACCGCTTCTGTTAGTCAGCGGGACGATCGTTTCAGCGGGTCACTGGGAGTGTGGCGGCGACGAGCCTGAAGGTGCGGGCGCAGACGTAAGGACCCACACCCGCTAGCCTGGCACTGACTCAATTTTACCCCGACGCCTGCCCTCCTGCACTGCGTCTGCAGGGGACTAAGGGTCCAGCGGCCAATAAATATCGCGGGCTGCCGCCTCGCCGGGAGGTGTGCTGCCGCTCATGTGAGTCGTACCCGGCAATCCTTACGGCTGACCCGGGGTGGCCCTGGGGGCGTGCCGCCACATAGGAAATGGAATCAGAAGGTTCTTTGGTCAATATGCGAAGAGCTAGTCTTCCAGGTGCTGGATAGCCGGGGCACCGGCCAGATTTCGGAGCCAACGGATTAATAGATCAACGACACGTTGCCTACGCGGACATGGCTGCTAACTGGGTTCATGCCATCGTAAGGATGAAACAGTGGGAGCCAAGAGAAGCCACGCTCAAGAGTATGCCGCACAGCGGTGGGCCAGGCTGAAGGAACCCAACGCATCGCTAAAGGGTCATCACCTTATCCGGGTGCTCAGGGACGCGGGTACACCCAGAGACATCGTTCCATATAACCGGTCAGGTCCCTGAACTGCTCAGCAACCGGCAGTCTGGTTCCGGCGAGGACAAACGGCATGAGACCCGCCTCACACCTACGGACCGCGCCGGCACCGCAGCGGAGATGTGCCACGCAGCTCCCCTCCGGGAATAGAAACGAACTCAATGCGTTTGTATGAACTGTCTATCTAATTTCCAGCAAAAGGTACCTTCCGCACATGAGCATTGATATCAGCAGTGAAAATCTCCCCACCGAATACGTTCTGGACGGCGCCGCCCTCGACGCTCTTCACGGAAGCACGGACGGCGAATACCTTCACTGACGAAGAGGTGACGGACGAGCAGATGCGGGCCATCTACGAGCTGACAAAGTTCGGACCCACGTCCATGAACATCCAGCCCATGCGCATCACCTGGGTGAAGTCGGTCGAGGCGCGGGAAAAGCTGGTGGGGTATATGGCCGAGGGTAATCAGGCGAAGACCGCTGCGGCTCCGATGGTGGCGGTGCTGAGCTTCGACACCGAATGGCACGAACAGTTCCCGGTGTTCTTCCCGCATGCCGCCGAGCGCAAGGCGATGTTCGACGGCAACGATGAGCTGCGCTCCGTCATGGGCAACAATAACGGCCACATGCAGGCGGCCTACTTCATCATGGCGGTTCGTGCCGTTGGGCTGACTGCCGGCCCCATGGGTGCCTTTGACGCCGCTGGAATCGATGCTGCGCTTCATGCCGGCCAGAATCGCCAGACCTTCATGGTGGTCAATATTGGCAAGCCCGGCGAGAACGCCTGGTTCCCGCGGTTGCCTCGCCTGGACTACGAGTTCGCTACGGCCACGGTCTAACAGTGCGGTTTAGCGACAGAAATATCGGCGACGGCGACGGCGGCGGCGGCAATGCTGCTGCGGCCGTCGCCGTTGGCGTTGGATCCGGACCCTGTGTCCTGCACCACCAAATTAGTTGACTAAGGGCAATTACTTATATAGTTGACCTAAATCAACTACTAGCAGGAGCCTGATGTCCCCCGAAGAATGTCCCCCCATCGCCATTTCCGAGAAAGCCGCAAAGACCAAAGCGCCTAAGCGGACGGCCTCGCCCGACGGTACGATGACCCACCGCCAGGTGCTGGAGTCGTTGTCCGGCCTGCTGCTCGGAATGTTTGTCTCGATCCTGGCCGGCACCGTGGTGTCCACGTCCCTGCCGCTGATCATTTCGGACCTCGACGGCAACCAGTCCGCCTACACCTGGGTGGTGACCGGAACACTGCTCGCCACCACAGTGTCAACGCCGCTGTGGGGCAAATTTGCGGACCTGTTCAACCGCAAGCTGCTGATCCAGCTGGCACTGGGCATCTTCGTGCTTGGCTCGGCTCTGGCCGGCTTCTCGCAGGACACCAACACGCTTATTGTCTTCCGCGTACTCCAGGGACTCGGAGCCGGCGGACTCGCCGCGCTGAGCCAGATTATTATGGCTGACATCATCAGCCCGCGCGACCGCGGGAAGTATGCCGGGCTCTTTGGTGCCGTTATGGCCGTGGGCACAGTGGGCGGACCGCTGCTGGGCGGCGTTGTCACCGACGCCTTTGGCTGGCGCTGGAATTTCTTCATCGCCCTTCCGGTGGCGATCGTAGCGATCATCCTGCTGCAGCTGACCCTGCACCTGCCCAAGCACCCCAAGCGCAAGGTCCACATTGACTACCTTGGTGCCGTGTTGATTGCCGGCGGCGTCTCGCTGCTGATGATCTGGGTGACCCTGGCGGGCAACCAGTTCGGCTGGGCCTCCTTGGCTTCCTTCCTGATGGTTGCCGGTTCCGCCCTGCTGCTGATCGCCGCCGTCCTGGTGGAATTCAAGTCCCCGGAACCGATCATTCCGCTCTCCATGTTCAAGAACCGCACCTTCACGCTTTCCGTCGTGGCCAGCATCTCCGTGGGTGTCTCCATGTTCGGCACCTCCGTGTTCCTGGCCCAGTACATGCAGCTGGCCCGCGGCGCCACGCCCACCCAGTCCGGCCTGCTGACCATCCCCATGATGGCAGGCCTGCTGATCTCCTCCACTTTGTTCGGTACGATCATCAGCCGCACCGGCAAGTGGAAAGCCATCATGATCTCCGGTGCTGTCCTGACCGTTGCCGGAACCATCCTGCTGGGCACCCTGACCTACGAAACCAGCCTGGTGCTGGTGGGCGTCTACATGGCAGTCCTCGGTGCCGGTCTGGGTATGCTCATGCAGAACCTGGTACTGGTGGTCCAGAACTCCATTGAGATCAAGAACCTTGGCGTCGCCACCAGCGCGGTCACCTTCTTCCGCAGCCTCGGCGGCACCGTGGGTGTCTCCGTGCTCGGTTCAGTGCTGGGCACCATTGTGGCGTCCCAGATCAAGGACGGCATCGGCGCGCTTGCTCCGTCCGACCAGGCAGCAGCTGCCGCCGCCCTGGGCAGCGGTACCATCCCCAAGGTCTCCCAGCTTCCGGAAGCCATTGCCAATGTGGTGGAACGTGCCTACGGCGTCGGCGTTGGATCTGTGTTCCTGTACAGCGTGCCGCTGGCTCTCGTTACCCTGCTGGCCGTGATCTTCCTTCCTAATGCCAAGCTTGGTCGCGAGAACGCCGTACAGCTGAAGAAGGCCGCTGCTGACACCGTCCCCGCGGCGGCAGGCACCGCTGCAGCTACGCCTGTTGCCGGCACCGCCGCGGAGGTGTCGCCGGCGGAGCTCGCCTTGGCTGACGCAGCCACCGGGGCGGTTGCCCTGGTGGACCCGATTTCGCCGCTCGGAACAACAAATCAGGAGCACGGGGCGAAGTGACACAGCACGAGCTGAGCCGAGCCGAAGCCCTGCGGGAAGTCGAAGAGAACCTTCGGCTGCTCACGGAGGTTGTCCGTGCCAGCATGCGCGACGCCGCCAAGGGCATTGACCCGGCTCTGTCCCTGTTCGGTTTGAAAGTGCTGCAGCTGCTCAAGCGGGTAGGGCCGCTGCACTCCGGTGCAGCGGCGGAGATGCTGATGGTGGATAAGAGCATCATCAGTCGGCAGTCGCGGCAGCTGGAGGAGCTCGGCCTGATTAGTGTTGAGGCGGATCCCCGGGACGGCCGTGCACGGTTATTGCTGCTGACAGCTGCCGCCGAAGAACGCGTGGAGGCTGTCCAAACCGGAATCATGCTCGATCCTGAGGTGCTCGGATCCTGGTCTGTGGAGGATCTTCATCAGTTTGCCGGTTACCTGGGCCGGTTGGGCAGGCGGCATGCAAAGTCCGGCGGCACCTCAACCGCTCTCCCGTCAGCTGAATGTGAGGGCGAAAGTGCTGATCTGCCCGGCAAAGACCTGGCCGACGCGAACTAGCAGTCCAAGTCCGAGCTGACAGCTCCGAACGCAGGTAAGCCGGACCCCTCGGGGTCCGGCTTATCTCGTATCCGAGAACAGTTTGGAGTTGTTGTCGCCCGGCCCGCGGACATGGAGAGTCTTACTCTGCGGAGCCTCTGAGCCTGCGGAACTGCTAGGCGGCGGGACGTCCCGGCCCGCCCTCTTGAGGTGCAGCCGGGCCGGTGGCCTTCTGCGACTTCTTGCGGCCGCGCGAGGAGAGCATGGAGAACGCGGTGCTCAGCACAAAGAACTCACTGACGAAGCCCATGGGGCTGCTCGGCAGGGGAGCGAACTGGTGGTAGAGCACCAACGCGGACACCATCAGAATGGCCGGGTGTGCGCGAAGGATCCATGCGGCGGGGATTTCTCGCGGCCACGGGAAAAATCCTTCTTCGGCAGCGGTGTCGGCGCGGGATGTCTTCATGGCTCCATCTTGCCAGACTCAGGCCCGGGGCCTATGTTTCCTGCCATGGCTATTGCTCGCTATCCCACCACTGTCATCGACTGCCCGGATCCCGCGGCACTCGCCACCTTCTACGGCGCCCTGCTTGATTGGAAGGTGAACCTGCACCCGGACTCGGACGACGGCGACTGGACGGACATTACAGATGTCACCGGTCAGCGGTACTGCTTCCAGCAGGCGGAGAATTACACGCCCCCTGTCTGGCCGGATCAGAATGTTCCCCAGCAGATGCACATTGATGTAGACGTTGATGACCTAGATGTTGCAGAGGCCGCTGTTCTGGCTTTGGGGGCCGTCAAACATGAGCATCAGCCGGGGGACACCTTTCGGGTGTTCCTGGACCCGGCCGGCCATCCTTTCTGTCTCTGCCAGGCTTAGCCCGGCGCTGCTGCGTCTTCCGGCAGGAGCGCCTTGTCTTCGCGGGCAGCACGATGCGCCGCTAACCGGGCAAACGCACCGTCGGCCGCCCGCAGCTGAGCCGGGGTGCCGCGCTCCACGATCTGCCCGGCGTCGAGCACCACCACCTGCTCGGCGTTTTCCACAGTGGAGAGCCGATGGGCAATGGTCAGTGTGGTCCGCCCGGCGGAGAGCCTCTCCAGGGCCAGCTGGACCTGTGCCTCGGTGGTGTTGTCCAGTGCGGAGGTGGCCTCGTCCAGCACCAGCACCGGCGGATTGCGCAGGACGGTGCGGGCGATGGCCAGCCGCTGCTGCTCGCCGCCGGAGAAGCGGTGACCGCGGGCGCCCACCAGGGTGTCCAGCCCCTCGGGCAGGGCACCGATGGAATCCGCGATCTGTGCCGCCGCCAGCGCCCGCCACAACTGGTCATCGGTGGCGTCGGGAGCGGCCAGCAGCAGATTTTCACGCACGGAGGCGTGGATCAGGTAGGTCTCCTGGGAGACGACGCCCACAATCCGGGCCAGGTCCCCGGGGACAATCTGCCGCACGTCCACGCCGTCGATCGTCACCCGGCCGGCGCTGACCTCGTTGAGCCGGGGGAGCAGGGACGCCAAGGTGCTCTTGCCGGAGCCGGTGGGGCCGACGACGGCGGTTGCCGTCCCTGCGCGCAGTGTCAGGTCGATGCCGTGCAGGACGGCGGTGTCGTCCCCGGCGCCGTGCCCCGTGCCGCCGTCGTACGCAAACCGCACACCTTCGAACCGCACGTCGCCGCGCACCGTGGCCGGATCCAACCGGATTGGATGCTCCGGCGCCTTGATGGCAGGGACAAGGTCCAGGTACTCGAAGATCCGGGAAAAGAACGCCAGTGCCGTCACCCACTGCACGCCGATATTCAGCAGGCCCATGACCGGGCGGAAAATGGTCCCCTGCAGGGCGGTGAAGGCCACCAGGGTGCCGATCGTCATGCCGCCGCTGGTCGCGGGGAAGCCGGCGGCAAGGTAGATGACGGCGGGAATGGCGGCGAAGACAATCTGCATGGTGGCCATCCGCCAGCGGCCGGCGAGCTGGCTGCGCAGTTCCAGACCCACGAGTTTCTCTGACCGGGCGGTAAAGCGGTCGGCGTCGGCCGGGATAGTGCCAAGTGTTTTGGCCAGTCGCACGCCGGAAACCGAGAGGCCTTCCTCCACCTGGGTGTGCAGAGCGGCAAGCTCGCGCTGGCGTTCGTCGGTGACGGTGCGGCGGATTTTCGCGACCCGCCGGGAGAGCCAGATGGCCGGCGGCAGCACAATCAAGGAGATCAGGCTAAGCCCCGGTGAGAGGGCGACCATTGCCACGGCGGTGGCCACCGCCGTCGTCAGGTTTGAGGCGACGCCGGTGGCGGTGGTGGTGACCACGGACTGCATGCCGGAGATATCGTGCGTGAGCCGGGACTGGACCTCGCCGCCGCGCGTGCGGGTAAAAAAGCCCAGCGACTGCGCCTGCAGATGGGTAAACAGGTTTACGCGCAGGGTGTGCATGACCCGCTGGCCCATGGAGGTGGCCATCCAGGTCTGGACGACGCCGATCGCCGAGGTGATCGCCGCGACGCCCACCATGGCGGCGGTGAGGAGGCCGAGCAGTCGCGTGTCTCCGTTCGGGAGGGCGTCGTCGATCACAGCGCGCACCAGGAACGGCTGAGCCAGGCCCACCACTGAGGCCGCTGAAATGAGCAGCACGACGACGGCGATGGTTGCCTTGTGCGGCGCGAACAGTGCTGCGATACGGGAAAGTGAGACAGGATGCTGCGTGAGCTGCTTTTTGTCCGCCGGGTTGAGTTTGGCGGGTCCGCGGCCGCCCCTGCCGCCACCTCGGCCACCGGTGTTGCCGTTGCCGGGGTTTTCGATTCCAGATATAGCCAAAGGTCCTCCTGATGCTGCCGGCGTTGTACACGGCAGATAATGCAGAGGTTACCTCACTATGTGGTTACCACGAAATGAGTAGACTGACGCTATGACGAATGCCTCCGCCGATCCGGCGGCCCTGGGAGACCTGATGCATGCTGCGTTCCGCGGACTGCGGAAGCGCTGGATGCACCAGCTTGCTCCGTTCGACCTCACGCCGCACCAGTTCCGGGCCCTCAATGCCGTGGGTCGGGCGGGGGAAGTGCTGCCGGGGAGTGATGAGGGCCCGGGGCTGCGGTTGAAGGAGTTGGCCGAACTGCTGCGGATTGCTCCGCGTTCGGCAACTGAAGTGGTCGACCAGCTCGCACTCAAGGGCCTGATGGAGCGGGCGGCTCATCCGTCGGACCGACGGGCAACGCTGCTGTCCCTGACTGTGGAGGGGGACCAGCTTCGGAAGCAGGTGCTGGCGGACCGAAAGCGTGAGGCTGACGAGTTCTTCTCCGTTCTGCAGCCGGCGGACCGGACAGAGTTGGCTCGAATTCTGGGGGAGCTGGACGCGGAGCCGGAACGCCCGGGCTGCCCGGACCGCTCCAGGGGTCGGCGCCGGCGATCCTAAGCCGGTAGCCCGCCGAGGATCTGCGGCGGCAGGTGTTCCCATCCTTTGTTCCCTGCTGGGGTGGAAGTGAGACCGTCAGCAACACTAGCCACAAAGGGTGGGAACGTGTGCCGCCTGAGCGTCAGACCTTCGCCAACCTTGAGCAAAGCTTGAGCTGACCGTGAGGTGTTCGTGGGACGATCAGTGTCCTGCGGGAACTAGAGACCCCCGCAGGTTATCGGTGCCGTTAATCACAAATGGCTTCCGAGCAGGGAGGGTTCCGCCTGAGACACGGGGCCCTCTCTGCGAAACTTTAAGGTTAAACACCTAGCCAGGCGGCGGTTTGTGACGATATGCGAACCCGTGTTTACCGACCACCACGAATTATATGCAGGTGCATGAATTTCTTTTGTGCACTCCGGCTCTGTTAGATTGCCAATGGGGAATAAAAGGCGCTTTCTCTGGCGCTCCTCCAGCACCGGCAATCTCACCGGTGAATGGCATTGTCTCAAACAAAAAGGTCTCTTCCATGCGTGAATTAACCCGCATTCTCCTTGCCCTCTGCACATCCGCCCGCCATGGAGCGTTCTTCTAACGACGCCTAACAGTGGCTCCGGCCGCCAGTGCAAAGTGAGCCATGATCGATCCGAAAGCAGTTACAGGATGCGCAAGTATGCAGGTAATAACCGGGTGAATGCGGATAGCGTTTGTAAGAGAAACAATGTCCGGGTGCTGGGACGTCCAGACGGCCCGGCACTGGTGCTGGTGCAGGGATTCGGCTGCGACCAGGTCATCTGGGACCGGATACTGCCGGAGTTCACAGATACCTACAAGGTGGTGCTGCTGGATCACGTGGGCACCGGTGGGGCCGAGCCGTCCGCGTACGATGCGGGTAAGTATGCCTCGCTGACGGGGTACGTGGATGATCTGTTGGAGGTTCTGGATGCCCTGGAGCTGGAGAATGCCACAGTTTTGGGTCACAGCGTCGCCGGAATGATGGCGCTGGCCGCCTCCCTGGAAAGTCACCGGATTACACGGTTGGTCCTGCTGTGTGCCTCCGCCTGCTACCTCAACCATGACGGATATGCCGGTGGATTCGAGCCGGAAAATGTGGATGAAGTCCTGCGCGCCATCGAATCCAACTATCCTTTGTGGGCCGCTGCTATGGCTCCGGGCATCACGGGCTCGGAGGCCGGGACTGAGCTCAGTGCCGAACTGGCTGGGCGGATGTGCCGGCTCCGGCCGGAGTACGTCCGCGATTTCCTGCGGATGTCCTTTGCTGCGGATGTTCGGCCCCTGGTGTTGCGGGTTTCCGTCCCGACCCTGGTCCTGCAATCGCGGGCTGATCCTTTGACGCCTGAATTTGCATCCCGGTATCTTCACGAACTTCTGACTGGCGGCACCCTCGTGAAACTGGCTGCCCAAGGACATATGCCGCATCTCAATGCTCCCCGCCAGACGGCCAGGGTTATCCGAAGCTTTTTAGAAACGAATTCCTTTGAAGACTGATTACGAGGCGCATTTCCATGCGGCCGCGTCAGGATACCTTGTCCTGGAAACGGACGGCACCATCCTGGATGTCAACCGTACGCTGGCTTCCTGGACCGGGCATTCCCGCCAGCAATTGCTCGCCTGCAACGTTGTGGACCTGTTGCCGGTGGGGGACCGGATGGTCTTTGCGTCCCATGCAGTGCCGCAATTGGCCGTGTCCGGGCGTTTCAACGAAATGGCCGCGGACCTGGTGTCTGTGGACGGGGAGCGTATTCCGGTCCTCCTCTCCGGGGTCCGGTCCGACGGCGGCGGCGATGGCTGCACCCTGGACCGGATCTCCGTCTTCAAGGCCTCCGCACGCAGGCGGTATGAAAAGGAGCTGGTGGAAGCCCTCCGCTTGGCGGAGGCCGCGGAGACTGCACGTACCTCGGCCGAGGCTGAACTCCGGGAAAACCAGAAGGTGCTGGAGGAAAAAGACCGTATTCTGCAGGCCAATCTGGTGGAAAGCAGGAAGCGCGAAGCCCTGCTCTCCACCGTTCTGGACACCGCCGACGTCGGCCTGCTGGTCCTTGACGGGCACGGTGAGGCGATGCTCGCCAGCGCCCACATGGTATCCACCTGGCACAAGGTGATGGGCGAGACCTCCGAAGCCGAAATGCGGTGCGCGCTTTTCCGGGCGGACCGGGTCACTCGGGTTCCGCCGGGCGAGGGCCCGGTCACCCGGGCCGCCGCGGGGGAGTCCTTCTCCAACGAGGTGGTGTGGTTCGGCGAAGGTGATGACCAACTGGCCGTGGACGTCTCGGCCAGACCAATTAAGGCCGACGGCGTTTTTTCCGGATCAGTACTCTGCTTTAACGATGTCACCCGGCTGGTCCAGGCAGTGACTGCGCAGGAGGAATTCGTGGCCAACGTCTCCCACGAGCTGCGCACCCCGCTGACCTCAATTATGGGATACCTTGACCTTGCCCTGGGTGACCCGACCTTGTCGCCGGAGGTGAGCACTGCCCTGGAGGTGGCGCTGCGTAACTCGGAACGACTGCTGAGCCAGGTCTCCGATCTGTTGTCGGTGGCATCCGGCAGCCGGAAAATGGAGCGCCGACCGGTAAATCTGGCCGAGATTGTACGCGCCGGTTTATTGTCCGCGGCACCCAAGGCCCGGGCCAATACGGTGAACCTGGAGGAGGATCTCCCCGCGTCCCTGACCTCGGAGGTGGATCCCCAGCGGCTGGCCCAGGTGGTGGAGCATCTGCTCTCCAATGCGGTGAAATATTCGCCCGACGGCGGCACGGTAAGCGTGCGGCTCTGGGAAGACGGTCAATCGGTTCGTCTGAGTGTGGCCGATACCGGCGTCGGGATGAGCGATGCGGAGCAGGCCGACGTCTTTACCAAGTTCTTTCGAAGCCGCCGTGCAGTGGCCTCGGCGGTTCCCGGCGTCGGACTGGGCCTGGTGATCACCAAGAACATCGTGGAGGACCACGGCGGCGAGCTGACCTTCATTAGTGAACCGGGGAAGGGCTCAACTTTCACCGTCACCCTGCCCCGGATGGGGTCGCTCACGCGAGGGTAGAAGGCTCGCTTGCATACCCCCTGGGGTATCTGTCATGCTGGCTGGGGGACGTTGCGTTCCCCAGCAATTGAAACGGAGCCATAAAGATGTGCAGAGCAGTAACCTGCCGGAAGTGCGGTAAAACTACGTGGGCGGGATGCGGGAACCATGTGGACCAGGTGATGAAGGGTGTCTCGAGGAACGACCGTTGCACCTGTGCCACAGCAAAACCCGCGGCAAAGACACCCGCGGGTAAGACACCCGCTTCAGAGGGGTCCTCTTCCGGCTGGTTGGGAAAGCTGTTTGGGCGGTAGGGCGAACGGACTCGACCGGCGCCTGACGAGGGGACGGCGAGCATGCCTCGCCGTCCCCATGCATCTGTTCTCACCACTGTTGGACCGGGGGCGCATCGCGACCCCCTAGCCGACATCAGAGACGAACCGGCTCCCGTAGACCAGACTGTCTGCATGGACATCAGCCCCGCTCTTCCACCTTGGCCATCCGTCTGCCCGTCCCACGGGAAGGTGCGCCTTCGTATGTTTCGGGATGAGGATGCCACCATGGCGATGGAACTCGCCGCGGACCCGTACGTCCCCACTGTCGGAACCCTTCCAGCCAATGCATCCCAGGGTGAAGCACTCGCCTGGGTTCAGCGGCAGCGGCAGCACCACATCCGCGGAACGGGTTTCGCGTTTTCCATTGCCGACTCCGAATCCGACCGCTGCTTGGGCCAGATCGGCCTCTTCACCCGCGAGCTGGGAAAAGGCCGTGCCCAGGCCGGTTATGCGGTGAGCCCGGCCGCGCGAGGTCGCGGTGTTGCCGCCGGTGCGTTGCTGGGCTTGCTGGATTTCGGCTGGACCATTCCGGAGCTGCATCGGGTGGAGCTGTATATCGAGCCATGGAACAGCGCTTCCGTACGCAGCGCGGAGAACGCCGGATTCACCCGCGAGGGACTGCTCCGCGGCCACCAGGAAATTGCCGGCGTGCGGCGGGACATGTTGATTTTCGCTGCACTGCGGGAGGTCTGATGCCTGACGCGTAGCTGCAGGAGTCAGGCCGACTGCAGGTATGCCAGGACGGCCAGCACCCGCCGGTGGTCAGCTGGGCTCTGCTGTAGCCCCAGCTTGGAAAAGATGGATGTAATGTTCTTCTCCACCGCCCCGGCGGAAAGGAACAGTGTGCTGCCCACGCCGGCATTGGTGCGCCCCTGGGCCATCAGCCCCAGTACTTCCCGCTCGCGCGGAGTCAGGGGTTCCAACTCCGACCGGCGGTGGGAAGCACCCATCAGCTGCCGGACCACCTCGGGATCCAGTACCGTCTCCCCGCGCGCGAGGCGGCCCAGCGCCGCAAGGAAGTCACCGACGTCGGCCACCCGGTCCTTGAGGAGATATCCGACCCCGGCCGGATTGCCGGCGAGCAGATCGGAGGCATAGCGCGTTTCCACGTACTGCGAGAGCACCAGGACTCCGATCCGTGGATGGCTGCGGCGCAGCTCCAGTGCGGCGCGGATGCCCTCGTTGGTGAAGGTGGGCGGCATCCGGTTATCCAGTACGACGACGTCGGGCAGCTCGCCGTCCGCCGCGGCGGCCACGGCTGCCAGGAGGTCTGCGGCGTTGTCGACGGCGGTATGGACCTTGTGCCCGCGGCTGGTGAGCAGTTCCGTGAGGCCAACCCTCAGCAGGGCGGAGTCCTCGGCCAGCGCAATCCGCAGGGCGCGGGGCGGGGCAGAGGGAGCTGCGGGTACAGGTGGCGCCGGGATCATGCCTTCGAGGATAGCGGAAGCTCAACCGTGACCTGCGTGGGACCGCCCTGCGGTGATAGAACCTCCAGCCGGCCGTCCACGGAACGCACCCGTTCCTGCAGCCCGGTCAGCCCGGAGCCTGCGCCCTCGGCGGTCCGATGGGTACGCACCGCGCCGCCGGTGCCGTCGTCGGCTACGCTCAGACGCAGCCCGTCGTCGTCGTTCCCTGTCACCGTGATGCCGATCCGTGAGGCACCGGCATGCTTGACCGCGTTGTTTACCAGTTCGCTGGCGCAGAAGTAGGTGATGGCCTCAATGGCCGGATCGGGGCGGCGCGCCAGCTCGTAGCTTAGGGAGGCGGGCAGGGCAGCGCCGGCGGCGAGGGTTTCCAAGGCCGTGTCCAGACCGTCTTCCAGGGCCGCCGGACGGATCCCTCGCGCCAGCCCGCGCAGGTCCACCAGGGCCTCCTTGGCTGTTCCCTTCGCGCTGTCCAGCAGAGCAAGGATGTCCGGACTCGCCTCTACTCCGGTGAGGCGGTCGCGGACATCGCCCACCTTCATGGCAATGGTCACCAGCTGGGCCTGCGTGCCGTCGTGCAGATCACGTTCGATCCGACGCAGCCGGGCATCGGCGTCCTGCACCGAAGCGCTTCGGGACTGTTCCAGCTCCCGCACCCGCAGGCTTGAAGCGGTGGGGGTGAGCAGGGCCGCGGCAAGAACCGCCTGCAGTCGGGCGGCGATGTTGTTGACCCACGGCCAGACGAAGAACAATAGGACAGAGCCCACGGCGGCGAAGATCCACTGCCACATGGGGGTGTCTGCCCAAACATCAGGGAAAACCTGGCTGCCGCGGTGCCAGCTGCCGTCGGAAGCCTGCTGCGGAGGCATGAACCGGTACCAGAACCAGTGCGTCACGCCGCCCAAGCCGGTGGCCAGGAAGCTGATGCTGAGGCTGAAAGCTGCCATAGATACAACAAAGGACAGACCCATATGCACGATCGCACGCCAGCCGGCGCCGTCGGTCAGTCCGCTGCGGAGAAAACCGACAAAGCCGCGCCGGGGCGTAAACCGCACCGGTACAGGCAGATTGGTGCCCAGTAGGTGCCTGGTTAGGTTCCGGTTGAGGCTGCCCCAGCCGCGGGCACCCACGATCATAGCCGCCGGAATCACCAGTCCCGCCCACGTCAGCGCCAGGGAAGCGCCCAGCGACACTGCGGTCACCGCGTAAGTGAAGCCCAGCGGCGTGAGAAACAGGGAGATCCAGTGGTAGCCGAAGGCCCGCCAGGTGTCGCCCCGAAAAAAGGCGGGGATGCCTGAGCGGCGGGAGGTGGAGGGCAGCGGTTGCGTCATGTTCCCAGTCTGCCGGTGTTGGAAGGTTTGCGAACACCGGGCACGCCGCCGGACAGGGTGGGGATAACCCCCGCATTCAGGCAGCTCTGCGCATCACGTGCCAACGGGACGGACGCAGTGGCATTTTTCAGCGACCGACGAGAGGACCGTTGCGACCTGGGACGGATGCGGCCCACTGGGTTTCGCATTTCTGGTCGAGACTTTGGCCGGCAGCAAGCCCCCGGGAGATCAACCTACGTTCCGTGGGGTGAGGGAGCCCGCGGGACAATCTTTTTCGACGGCTCAGGGCCAGGGTAACGGGAAGAGCTCATCTGGCTCCCTTACCTCCCATACAGCTGCTTCTTCATCTTCGTGGTCACCGTCTCGTAACCCATCGATTCGTAGAGGCCACGGGCACCGTGATTGAATCCGAAGACGCTGAGTCCCAGGGTGTGGGCGCCGTGGGAACGCGCGTAGTCCTCCGCTAGCTTCATGGTCGCCCTGCCTAATCCCTTGCCGCGATGCTCATCATCAACGACTATGTCCCAGACCCACCAAGAGTGACTATCTTCAGAACTGTCAGTTCCAACCCAGAGGTAGCCAATGGTTGTGCCAGTACCGTCAAGAACATCGAACACGGCATTGTCTATAGTCGGAACGTTCTCCGGAAACGCGGCATCGAGGCTCTCATGAGCGCGCCGATGTGCCTCCAGCGGGGATTCGCCTGTCGTCATGAGATCGGATTCGTATTCACGGCGGCTTCGTTCGATCCAAGCAGGGAATCGTTGGGCGCT
This sequence comes from Arthrobacter sp. UYP6, assembly GCF_040547315.1. Classification (NCBI taxonomy): domain Bacteria; kingdom Bacillati; phylum Actinomycetota; class Actinomycetes; order Micrococcales; family Micrococcaceae; genus Arthrobacter; species Arthrobacter sp. UYP6. Next base: position 155,207 of record NZ_JBEPPM010000004.1, on the reverse strand, counting down.
GAGCGGGATGAGCTGAACGGTCATTTGATCAGTTTGACAGTAAGGAGCAGGCGCGGGGAATGCCGTTACCGAGATCCGCACGGAAAGTGTCCCCCGAACGATCGCTGGCGATTCAGGACATTCTTCTGTAAGAGGGAGAAAAACGACTCCATGGCGGCATTCTCGGCACTCGCGCCGACTCGCCCCATCGATCCTTTCAGCCCGTTGCCCTTCAGCGTCCTGACGAACGCATTAGATCTGAATTGGGCGAGTTCAAATGGTCGTTGCAACACTGGTTTCTTGGACTGAACGTATCTGCTCCTCGAAGACTTCGGTCGGGGTTCTCCATCCGAGGATCTTGCGGGGTCGGCTATTGAGGGTGAGTGCAACAGCTTCGAGGTCCTCGGCGGACCACCTGGACAGGTCGGTGCCCTTCGGGAAATCCTGCCGCAGGAGCCCGTTCATGATCCCAGGTAAGGATCTTGCGCAGCTGGTCAGGGTGCGACGACCGCTTGAATACATCCATCCCTCACAGCGACACCCGCGCTCCGCATAATCAAACGCGGGCGTTCCTTGCAGGGCAGCAGCGTTGGGAGAGTGTCTTGTTCATGATTTACGCCTCCTTCGAGGCGGTACTGGATAGCAAGCTCGAAACGATAGAAGTCTTGGACTGCGTATAATCATCCCAATTTTTTGCTGCTTTCGCGGCCTCGATCTTGGTGTGAAGATATTCAGCACGGGCTTTGTCGTCGGACCTGAGCAAATCACGAAAGCTAATGCGCCTCCGCCAGGCCCGGCTTTTGTATTCCACTACATGAACAACATAAGTGCGGGCTGACCTGGATGGATGGCTGAGCCAGCAGTGATGATCAAGTGTGCCTTCAAGATCGAATCCGATCGCCGCAAGATGCCCTGAAACGCTCCTGACTCTATCTGCTTCGACACCTACAAGGATGTCCACTACATCTTTGGCAGGAAGGCCTGGCACGGCGGTGGAACCGATGTGCTCTAGCTGAGCTTCTTCGACCTGTTGGCGGATCTTGTTCATCATTTCAGTTGCCATTCGCACCCATTCGGAGTGGCGGCTCGGAACGAGGAGAACAGGTTCATCGGGATTCATGGAGTCATCTTTGCACAGGCCACCCATGCTGACCGCAGGACGCTGTAGAACGAGGCAACGGCGGAAGCCTAATGGAGAATAATTCGCCTGTGACCGCGGATCACTGTGTTTAAGCGGTCATGGTTCTCAGACAATCCCCACGATCCTCCAAGGTTCACCGCAAGTCCTTCAAGGATCCCAAAGGGACTACTCACGATCCTGCGCTGCCGGGCAAAGGCGGCTGGTGGAAATTCCTCCACTGGTACACATCCTTCGCCGGAACACCTCTCGCCGGCCGGGGGTGGGCGAAAGTCTCTATAGAGCCTGCTTAAACTTCCGGCCCGGGGCCTGTTTGGTAGCCCCGCCCCTCCCGCCGGAGACATCACGCTTGTAGTGTCGAAAGGACGCAAACTGCCCGACGACGGCGCCCGCAGATGCCGCAACGCCGCCTCAGCGGAGAGCGACTGACGCGGGGTGACCTGGTTACCGATGAGGATTCAACTCGTGAGCGTAAACAGCAGGCATGCTGCCACTGAAAGGAAACCCGATGGAATACGTCACCCTTAACAATGACGTGATGATGCCGATTCTTGGCTTCGGTGTGTACCAGATCCCGCCGGAAAAGACCGAAGAGGCGGTGACCAATGCCCTGAACGCCGGGTACCGGTCGCTGGACACGGCTGCCGCCTACCAAAACGAGGATGCCGTGGGCCGGGCCGTGCAAAAGAGCGGCATCCCGCGCAATGAACTGTTCATCACCACCAAACTCTGGATTCAGGACAACGGCGAGGCAACCACGCTGCAGGCCTTCCAAACATCGCTCCGAAACCTGGGCATGGAGTACGTGGATCTGTACCTGATCCACCAGCCCTTCGGCGACGTCTACGGAGAATGGCGGGTACTGGAGCACATCTTCAACGACGGAGGCGCCCGGGCCATCGGCGTCTCCAACTTCGGATCCGACCGGTTGCTGGACCTGATGATCCACAACAACGTCACCCCCGCAGTGAACCAGATAGAGACGAACCCGTTCTTCCAGCGGGCGGTCGAAAACGAGCTGATGCACACGCACGGCGTCCAGCATGAGTCCTGGGCTCCGTTTGCGGAGGGAAAGAACAACCTCTTCGAGAATCCGACGCTCACCACCATCAGCTCCGGGCACGGCAAGAGCGTTGCTCAGGTGGTGCTGCGCTGGCTGATCCAGCGTGAGATTGTGGTGATCCCCAAAACCGTGCAGCCGGACCGGATGGCAGCGAATATGGACGTCTTCGACTTTGAACTCAGCCCCCAGGAAATGGCAGCCATCGCGGACCTCGATACCGGGAAGACCCAGTTCTTCAGCCATAGCGACCCCGAGGCCGTCAGTCAGCTCAGCGGGGTGAAGATGGAGTAACAGGGGCTTTCCAGAGCACCCGGCGGTGCTCCCATTCGGTGCCGCAACACCCTGTGCCGCAGCCAGTCGACGCCGATTGTGCGCCAGCCCATCTTGCCGGGTCAGTCCCAGTTCGCGGCCCAGGGCGGCCCAGCTGACGCCTGCGCTTCGGGCAGCCGCGACCGCCCGGTGCTGGAGTTGCTGGCTGGCCCGTTCCGCGTCCCCTGCCCGTGCGACCAGAGCGAGGTGGTCCGCCTCGATGAGGCTACCGGCCTCGTGGTAGTTCCCGAGGATCAACGCCCCGATCTGTTCCTGGAGGTCATCACCGTGCTGCCCGGCACCGCCGGGCTCCGAGCCCTGCGGAACCGGGCGGGATCCACCCGTCACGGCCGGTCCGTCCGATCGCGGCTGGGCAGCCAGTCGGGCTGGTTCCCCGCAGGTCCGCGCCTGCCGATGACGTAGCGGACACCAAAATAAACGCTGACGACGATCAGCATGAAAGCTGCCCCTGGCACATCCCTTTGAGGAATCAGTGCAGGTCAAGCATCAGGTGCAGCCCGGGCCATCCGGTGCGGACTTCCGGACCCCGCCGGGGGCCAGCGCGAGCCGCAACTCGCTGCAGAGTTCCGCCAGCGCCTGCGGGGCGCTGCGGCAGAGCCGTGGAAACGCCAGGTACCCGTGCGGCATTCCCACGTACGTGGTGACCCGCACCGGAACGCCGGCGGCGCGCAGGGCTTCGGCGTAGCGCAGGCCGTCGTCGCGGATCGGATCATGCTCGGCCACCTGAATCAGCGCCGGCGGCAGTCCGTTGTGGTCTGCCGCCAGGAGCGGCGAGGCATAGGGATTGCTGCGGTCGCCGTCGTTGGGCACGTAGTGGCTGCGGAACGCGAGGACATCACTCCTGGTAAGCACCGGTGCGTCCGCGTTCTCCTCCAGCGAGGCGCTGCCCAGCGTCAGGTCGGTGGCCGGATACACCAGCCCCTGAAAAGCGATGGGCGGCCCGGACCGGTCCCGCGCCATCAACGTCAGGACCGCGGCGAGGTTGCCGCCGGCGCTGTCCCCGACGACGGCGATCCTCCCGCCGTCCGCCCGCCACTTCGGTGCGCGGGCCGCCAGATCCACCAGCGCCGCATAACAATCTTCAGGGGCGGCCGGCCAGCGGTGCGTGGGTGCCAGCCGGTAGTCCAGGGACACGACGACGGCGTCTGCCCCGTTAGCGAGGTTGCTGCCCAGCCAGTCGTAGGTATCCAGGTTCCCGCTGGTCCAGCCGCCGCCGTGAATCAGGATCACCAGCGGGAGGACGCCTTCCGTGCCGTGCGGGCGGTAGATCCGCACCGGAATCCTGGCGTCGCCGCCGGACGCGGTGTCATTACTGACCTCCACACCGGCGGCGAGTCCGCCCAGCAGCCAGTCCAGTGCCGGATTGTGTCCGATGGTGCGCTGCTGGTCAGCGAGGATTTGCTCCTCGCTCTTGCCGCTGACCGAGATCCTGCCCAAGGCCCTACCCATTAGCCGCACCCGCAAATCAAGCTTCGCCATGCCTGTACCTTTCCTGAAGTTGGCAACCGGTCAGGTTGAGGGCCACCACTTGCCGATCATGGTCGAAATCGTCTTCGCGCAGATGCGTAATGCTGCCGGGAGATACCTGGAACTTCACGTAGCCGGCGTCGGGGAGGCGGAGCCCGATCCAGGCGGCTATGAGATAGGTGGCTGAACCACCGTGGGTAACAACAACAGTATTTCGGGCCTCCGCGGCGAGAATCCGCTCCAGGGCTGCGTAAACCCGCACCGCCCACTCACGTCTGGTCTCGGAGCCGGCCACCCCGCTGCGGTGATTCAGGCGGTCCCCGCGGGCGGGCGGCGGCAGATAGGGGATTGATCCGGCCGGGGTGCCCTCGGCAATTCCGTACGATTGTTCCCGAAGGTCCGGGTCCGTGAGTATGTCCACGCCGAGCAGTTTCCCGATCGGTGCTGCCGTCTGCTGGGCGCGCAAAAGATCCGAACTGAAGAGCCGCATGCCGCCGTCTTCGGAGAGGTGTTCGCGCAAAGCCGCCGCCAGCAGCTGCGCGTCCTCCAGGCCCCGGGGAGTCAGTGCCGAGTCATGCCAGCCGCCCACAAGATTCTCCACGTGGTGCGTTGCCTGGGTGTGGGCGATTAGATACAAGTTCCGCATGGCTCGAACTCTAATCCTCCGCTCCGACAGTTCCCCTCGACACTCCGCGGACTCCGCTGCCCAGAGCCACGCCCCAGAGCCCCGGCCCCGGGCCCCGCCATGGGCTGGGCGAAACTGCGGTTACCGCTGCCATGCGGATCTGCTGGTGAGCGCATCCCACGCGAAGCTGGCCAGCCAGTGCGAGGACAGGAATTCGGTGGTGACCACGGCCTCCAATCCCGCCTCCAGCAGGGGATCCAGCTGCACCCGCAGCGCTGCTGCCCCAATAGCTCCTGCATCTCCGGCCGCTTCCAGGACCGGAAGGATGCGGGCAATCTGTCCGGCGCGGGAAAGGTTCAGCCCGTGCAGATGGACCATGTAACCGTCGGTCTCATCACTGACGGCTACGGGCTGCAGGAGCCGGGACGACGGCGTTAGCCCTGGCAGGAAGGCTGAGAACCACCGGGCGAAGGAAGCCGGCTCCAGGATCCGGGCCATGAGGTCCGCCTCGCTGAGTCCGGCGGAGAGAAAGTCCTGTCCGCTGAGCTCCCACTCCGCTGCCCAGCCGGTGTCCCCGCCGAACCAGCGCCGGGCGGCGGCTGCGCAGGTTTCCGCCGCCTCGGTCCGTTCCAGGGCCCGGAACGAGCTATACAGCATGCCCACTCCGAAGGCGGAGTTGGTGTGGATGCCGTGCCGCACCGGGTGGTCCACCTTCGCCGTCCAGTCCGCCACCAACTGCGCCACAATGTCCGCCAGCGGATCCAGCGCAGTGCCCCAGCCGCGAATCTGCGGATCGGTGGATCCGGCAGCGGCCTCGGCAAGACGTACCAGCCAGGCCCAGCCGTACGGGCGTTCCCAGCCCGGATGCGCCAGCAGATAGGCGCCCTCAACGGCTAGGTTCTCCGGGGACAGGCTGGCACCAAGGGCCGCGCGCAGCGCTGCGTCCCGGCCGGCGTCGAGCCCGTATTCCAGCAGGCTCACGCCCAGCCAGTGCATGTGCACGCAGGACTGCCAGTCGAAGGAGCTGTGGAAGCTGGGATGCAGCTGGCACGGGCTCGGGCGGTCCTCCGGCGAGGTCTGAACATGATGTGAGGCAAACGGGTAGGTTCGGCGCAGATTGTCCAGCACGACGTCGGCGTACACGGAGGCGAGGGCTCCGCGGCGGTGATCGGTGACGGCGGTGTCTGCAGTGTCTGCAGTGTCTGCGGTTTCGGCGGTCATAGGGACCATCCTGCCGTACCGGCGAGAAGACCCTGCGCAGGGCACCTTCGGACAGCGGCAGGCGGGGTGAAAAGGTGCCACCCGAATATTCTGCCTCCGGCAGTCCCGACCGGATGGGTCCGCTGTCCGGGGCGGGCAGTGCGCCGTAGCCTGTAAATACTGCTGCCAGCCGCGCCTGCCGTGCGTCCCAGGGAAGGCATGCCATTGAGTGCACCCGAGAACGAAGGCTTTCTGGTACAAAACCGTGTCCGGGCTCTGACAGCGCTCTCGGTGCCGGCGATTCTTGTCGGCGTCATTTCAGGAGTGATCCTCTTTGGGCTCGACGAGCTCAGCCTCCTGGTGCAGCATCTGGTCTGGCAGGACCTGCCTGCCGCCGTGGGCGCTGATCCGAACGGCGGCTGGTGGATCTTCGGCACGCTGACGCTCACCGGCCTCGCCGTCGGGCTTCTGGTGCGGTATCTGCCCGGACATGCCGGGCCGGACTCGGCGGCGGCGGAACTGGGCGCGGACAACCCGCCGCTGCCGCTGAAAGCGGTGCCGGGACTGGCCCTTGTGGCGGTGCTGGGCCTGGCCGGCGGTGTTAGCCTCGGGCCGGAGAACCCGATCATTGTGATTAACACAGCGTTGCTCACGCTAGGGATCGGCAGGCTGTTCGTGCGGATGCCGGCCAAACTGATCGCCGCGCTGACCATCGCCGGAACCGTGGGCGCATTGTTTGGCACCCCGGTAGCCGCAGCTCTGCTGTTCACCGGGCTGGCCGGCTCGATGACGGGCGCCGGAGCCCTGTTCGACAAGCTTTTCCTGCCGTTGGTGGCGGCCGGTGCCGGTTCCGTCACCATGACCCTGCTCGGCGGAGTCCTGCTGAAAATCTCCCTGCCGGCCATGGGCGCGGCCAACGGGTGGGACGTGTTGGCCGGCTTCATCATCGCCCCGGTGGCGGCCGGCATAGGCCTGCTGGGCGTCATGCTCTTTCCTTATGCGCACCGGGCCTTTCACCGGCTAGGGAACCCCATCGTGTTCACCACCCTGGGCGGAGCAGTGCTGGGCGTCCTGGGCGTGATCGGGGGACCGCTCACCCTCTTCAAGGGAGCCGAGGAATCCGCAGAACTGCTGCTTCACCGGACCGACGAGCCGGTATGGGACCTGGTGTTCCTGGCTCTGGTCAAGCTTGCGGCGCTGGTTGTTGCCGCCGCGGCGGGCTTCCGCGGCGGGCGGATTTTCCCTTCGGTGTTCATCGGCGTGGCACTGGGCCTTGCCGCAGCGGGGCTCGTACCGTCCGTACCGGTGAGCCTGGCTGTTGCCGCGGCGGTACTGGGATTGGTCCTGGCTGTAGCGCGGGACGGTTGGATGGCGCTGTTCATTGCGGTCGTCATCACCGGCGACGCGACCGTCACGGGCGTGCTGTGCCTGGCGTTGCTGCCCACCTGGCTGCTGGTCACCAATGCACCGCACATGCTGGCGGCCGGCAACGGTGGCGACAGCGCGGACGGCAAGCCTGCCCGGCACTGAACCTCGAAAACTTCGCTTCCCTGAGCTACAGCGTCCGCACTGGTGCCCCGGCCAGGAACGCGGAGATATCCTCCACCACCTGCGGAAAGAAAGTACTGTAGTTCCGCTCAGTGACGTAGCCAAGGTGCGGCGTCGCCAGAACATTCGGCAGATCCCGGAACGGGGACGACGCCGGCAGCGGTTCCTCATCAAAAACGTCCAGCCCCGCGCCGGCAATCCGTCCCTGGATGAGCGCGTCGAGCAGGGCGGGCTGGTCCACAATGGCCGCCCGTGAGGTGTTGACCAGGTGCGCCGTGGGTTTCATCAGCGCCAGCTCTTCGGCGCCGAGCAGTCCCCGCGTGCGGTCGCTGAGAACAAGGTGGAGGGAAACGACGTCGGCAGCTGCCAGCAACTCCTCCTTGGAGGATGCGAGCCGGGCGCCGGCAGCCTCGGCCCGTTCGGAGGTGAGGTTGGAGCTCCAGGCGATCACGTCCATGCCAAACGCCGTTCCAACACGGGCAACCTGTGCTCCGATCTTGCCCAGGCCCAGTAGGCCAAGGGTGGCGCCCTGCAGATCGGTGCCGACGGTGTGCTGCCACGGGCCGCGGTTCCGCAGTGCGTTCGCCTCCGGAACCAGATGCCGTGCGAGTCCCAGGATCAAGGCCCAGGTCAGCTCCGCCGGGGGAGCGGCGTTGCTGGCCGTGCCGCAGACCGTCACGCCCTGCCTCCGCGCCGCATCCAGATCAATGGAGGCGTTGCGCAGACCGGTGGTGACCAGCAGTTTCAGCTGTGGCAGCCGCGTCAGCAGGCTGGCCGGAAACGGTGTGCGTTCACGCATGAGGACGACGACGTCGAACCCGGCCAGGCGCGCCGCCACCGCATCCTCCTCGGCGAGGTGGTCCGGAAACACTGTTAGCTCAATCTGGTTCCCGAGCAGGGCCCAGTCGGCAAACCCGGTGGCGGCGTGCTGGTAATCGTCGAGCACAGCACATTTCATCATCATGCATTCTTCCTCTGCCGGGGGAGTGGAGACGCAATTAACATTAATTGAGCGTACTTGGAGATTGTGACTATGAGCCAGAATGATCATCCCCTATTGCGCCCCGCGCTCGCAGCGATATTTCTTGCCCTCGCATCCGTGGGAATATCGCTTTCCGCGCTGGCCGTCGATTTTCTTCCGGTCAGGATCATTATGACCATTGCTGCCCTGCTGCTGCTCGCCGCCACCGGGGCCTTCCTGGCGGTGGTGCTTGCCCGGCCGCGGCCGGCACGGGAGAACTGAACGGAACCACTCCGACCGGGGCGCAAGCATCCCGGGATCGCCTATAGCCCGGATCGTCTATTACGTCGTCCAGTAGCCACCGCTTGTGACCTGAATCATGTCTGCCGTAGAGTGTCCTCACCGACCGCGGTTCGACTATAGAACTTGGTGTTCTAATATCGAACACGCTCAGGATGGCAGGTCGGCACCCGCAGACACAAAGAAGTGAGGACACCCGTGCAGTTCCACCACCACGGCTACGTATCCGGAGATCCGCGCATTCAGCCGGCCGCCGGCGTCGGCATCAACCGCCCCGAGGACCTTCCCGATGAGGTGGATGTCCTGATCGTCGGCTCCGGCCCGGCCGGCATGCTCACCGCCGCACAGCTGTCCCAGTTCCCGAACATCACCACCCGGATTGTGGAGCGCCGCGACGGCCGCCTGGCTATCGGCCAGGCCGACGGCATCCAGGCCCGCAGCGTGGAAACCTTCCAGGCGTTCGGTTTCGCGGAGGAAATCACTGCCGAGGCCTACCGGATCACCGAAATGTGCTTCTGGCGCCCGGACCCCGAGGACCCCTCGCGCATCATCCGCTCCGGGCGTGCCCTGGACGATGAATCAGGGATCAGCGAATTCCCGCACCTGATCGTGAACCAGGCCCGGGTACTGGACTACTTTGCCCGCGTGATGGCCTTCGCGCCCACTCGCATGGCCCCCGACTACGGCTTCGAATTTGTTGGCCTGGAGGTCGACGACGCCGCCGAGTATCCGGTAACCGTGACTCTCCTGCACACCGCGGGCCCGGAACAGGGCACCGAACGGACGGTGAAGGCTAAATACGTGGTGGGCTCAGACGGCGCCCGCAGCAAGGTCCGCTCCGCCATCGGCTGCACCCTCGACGGTGACAAGGCCAACCATGCCTGGGGTGTCATGGACGTCCTTGCCACCACCGATTTCCCGGACATCCGCACCAAGTGCGCCATCCAGTCCTCCAACGGTGGCTCCATCCTGCTCATACCGCGCGAGGGCGGCCACCTGTTCCGCATGTACGTGGACCTGGGCGTGGTGCCCGAGGATGACAACGGTGCGGTCCGTAAGACCACGATTGAGCAGATCATCGCCAAGGCCAACGGCATTCTGGCCCCGTACACGCTGGATGTCCGCAACGTCGCCTGGCACAGCGTCTACGAGGTGGGCCACCGGCTGACCGACCGGTTCGACGATGTGCTGCCCGAGGACCTGGGGACCCGCACCCCGCGCGTCTTTATCACCGGCGACGCCTGCCACACCCACAGTGCCAAAGCCGGGCAGGGCATGAATGTGTCCATGCAGGACGGTTTCAACATCGGCTGGAAGCTGGGCCATGTGCTGGACGGCCGCAGCCCTCAGAGCCTGCTCTCCACCTACTCCGCCGAGCGCCAGGTGGTGGCCAAAAACCTGATCGACTTTGACAAGGAATGGTCCACCCTGATGGCCAAGCGGCCCGAAGAGTTCGAGAACCCCTCGGATCTGGAGGACTTCTATGTGCGCACCGCCGAATTCCCGGCCGGATTCATGACCGAGTACACGCCGTCCATGCTCATCGCCGAGCCGGAGCACCAGGACCTCGCCGCCGGCTTCCCGATCGGCAAGCGCTTCAAATCCGCACTGGTCCGGCGGGTCTCCGACACCAACCCGCTGCATCTGGGTCACCAGGCTCGAGCCGACGGCCGCTGGCGCATCTACGTCTTTGCCGACGGTGCGGAAGCCGGAGCGGCCTCGCCGGTCACCGAGCTGGCCCAGTGGCTTGAGAACTCGCCGGAGTCGCCGCTGGCGGCCACACCGGAAGGCGCAGACCGCGACGCTTGGTTTGATGTGTTGGTCATCTACCAGCAGGACCACACCGGCATTGACCTCAACGCAGTGCCGGCCGTGTTCAAACCGCAGGTGGGTCCGTTCCAGCTCACAGACCTCGCCAAGGTGTACGGCGTCGATCCCAAAGCCGACATTTTTGAGGAGCGCGGCCTGAACCGCGATGGTGTCATCGTGGTGGTCCGCCCGGACCAGTATGTGGCCAATGTGCTGCCGCTGACGGCGACGGCGGAGCTCGGCGAGTTCTTCGCCCCGCTTCTTCCGGCCCGCCAGCCGCAGCACTAATCCTCCACGCCGCACAACAAGCGCAACGACGACGGCGGCACCCGGGTGCCGCCGTCGTCGTGCGTTAACCGCGCGGTGTGTCCCCGGCAATGGCAGACTGGGCTGCATGGACACACCCTCTGCACCGATTTCACCGGACTTCGACGCCGCCGCACTCCTTTGGGACGCCTACGCCTCCGCGTTCCCCGAGCCGGCCGCCGCCGACAGCCAATACAACGTGGAGACCTTCGGTGATTCTCCGGAGCTGGCCGATGAGCTGCTGGCGCTGGTGCTGGACGGCAGTAAAACTGCCACCTCGTCGCTCGTGGCTGACTATACGGAGAATGGTGAGCAACTGCCGCGGATTGGGATTCACTGGATTGTCTGTGACAGCGCCGGCGCACCTCGTGCGATCCTGCGGACCACTGAACTCCGGCTGGGCACCTTCCAAGACGCAGATGAAGCTTTCGCCCGCGATGAGGGTGAAGGGGACCGGAGCCTGAACCACTGGCGGCGGGTGCATCGGGAGTTCTGGCAACGAACCGCCGCTGCCCGGGGAGGCAGCTGGTCCGAATCAGACGAGCTGGTGTTTGAGCGCTTCACGGTGGTCTGGCGGGCGGAGTCCTGACGCCCGTCTACCGAAAAAGCAGCCGCCCCAGGTGTCATGTGACTGCCCCGGGTTTGCTTGACTCCTGACTTGTGAGGATTCATTTCTTGCAGCAAGGATGATCAACATGCCCAAGCCTTTCCCCGCTGAGTTCCGCCGCGACGTAGTCGCCGTGGCACGCAAGCACGAAGCCCCGATCTCACAAATCGCCAAAGACTTCGGAGTTTCCGAAGCAATCCTGCACAACTGGCTCCAGAAAGCCGACATCAGAACGGCGCCCGTCCCGGCGTGACGGAGAAGGAAGCCGCAGAACTCCGGGACGCCAGAAAACGGATCCGCCTGCTGGAGCTGGAGAACGAAATCCTGCGCCGGGCAGCGGCGTTCTTCGCCCGCGAGCTGCCCCAAAATGAAGTCCCCGCTGGTCCTTGATCAAGACGGCAGACGGTATTCCCGTCGCGGCGGCCTGCTTAGGTGTTGGGCTTCTCCAAACAGGCCTTCTGCGCGTGGAAGGCCGCGCCGGTGACTCCGGCGGGACTTCACCGCGGCGGCGCCGGACCGATGAAGGCAAGCTCTACCTGTGCGCGATCAAGGACGTCTATTCGAACCGAATCGCGGGTTACTCCATCGATTCCCGGATGAAAGCGTCCCTGGCTGTCTCGGCTCTGCACAACGCGATTGGGCTCCGCGGGCCGGCCGGCACCGCGGTCCACAGCGACCGAAAATCTCAATTTCGTTCCCACGCTTTCGAGCGGACGCTGGAAGGCAACAAGCTGAAAGATGGAGCGGGTCGGTGCCTGTGCCGATAACGCGGCCATGGAGTCTTTCTTCTCGCTCCTGCAGAAGAATGTCCTGGACCGCCAGCGATGGCCCACGAGGGCCGATCTTCGCCTAACTATCGTGTCCTGGATCGAGAAAACGTATCATCGAAAACGCCGCTAGCGGCGGCTTGGGCGGCTAACACCGGTCGAGTTTGGGACAATCAATAGCGGCCTCAAAGTCGCCTGAGAACACTAAACCTCGACAGTCAATAAAATCCGGGGCAGCCCCTCGGAGCCAGGTACGCGTGGACGATCACAGCGTCAACACCGGCGGACAAGGTTTGCTTCAAGCTCGATTTTCACTGTCCGTTTACCGTTCTGCTTACGAATGCTAAATCACAGTGCGGAAGACTCTGGACCAGTGCAGTCGCCTTCGGAAAATGACATCTGTAACGAACTAAAGAGAGTCGGCAATCGCTCTAAAAAGTTCAATAGTCTTTTGTTCTGTATCGTTTTCTTCAAAGCCCGAGTGTGCACTTGTTTTTACGATGACTATGTTCTTTTGAGGGTTGACATATACCCATTGGCCGAATACACCGATTGCCGTGAACTCTCCGGAATTTCCCTCAGGGATCCACCATTGATAGCCATATCCCAATTCGCTGTCTGACTCACCATTATGGGGCGCTAGTAGGTGCGGAGCGTCTGTCGCCACGGAGTCATTCACCCATTCAGCGGGGATGAGCTGTGTGTCTCCCTGCTTTCCGTTGTGCAGATACAGCTGGCCGAATCGCGCAAAATCTCTCAGCGCGATGTGGAGCCCGCCGTTCGCGAGCTCCTTTTTCCCGCTTCTGCTCCAGTAGGCATCATACTCCACGCCGAGTTTGGACCATACCTTTTCTCCCATATATTCACTGAGGGTCTTTCCTGTGGCATTGATGAGCACTTCGCCTAAAATATCCGTATTGATACTTGAATAGGTACGGTTTGTTCCGGGCTCGTGGGCGAGTCCATATTTGGCTATGGCCTTCATTTTGTTCATACCAAACATGCTTTTTATCGAGATTGTCCCCATGTCCTTCTCTTCATCGAAGTCGATGCCGGTGGCCATATGCAGGGCGTCTTTCACTGTAATACTCTCCATGTCCGTTCCCTGGAATTCACTAACATAGTCTGCAACGGAGTCCTCGACACTACGGATATCCCCTTCTTCCACCGCGATGCCGATCAGGGCCGACATGAAGGATTTCGTCACAGAGTTAGCAGCGAAGCGCGTGCTCTGATCTGCTCCCAAGTAGTAGTTTTCGTAGGCAATTTTGTCATTATGCACAACGAGCAGACCAGACGTTTTCGTTTCATTCAGAAAGTCTTCTGTTTGCACCTCATTTCCCTTGAATGGGAATGATTTGATTAGTGGCCGTTCGTTATAAGGAAATGAGATGACCTCATCACCCCTCGGTATTTTTGCAGATGGTTGGATATCGTGCATCGTCTGAAAGCTGTGAGCTAAATTCTCTTCTTTGAAGGCATTCAATGTTTTTCCGAGCAGCAGCACAGTCGGTCCATACGCTACAGCCGCCGTCGCCACCGCGACAGTCAAAATTGCAGTTGTGATCCAAAGCTTTTTTTCATGTTTGTTACCCCTTTTTTATTGGTTCTATGTGTCCTTCTTCAACTTCCACGTTAAACTAGGGGGTAACCACACAGTCAACTGAAGGCGGTGTCATATCCTCGAAGCAACAACTTGGTTGATCGGATGGGCTGCTGGTGGGGCGGAAAGCGTTGGCGTTTTCAGATAGGGCGGACATCGCCGTAGGTATCCTGGCTGGCAAAACAGATCGGTGCTGATCTCGACCGGGATCACACGATCATTTGGCGGGAACGTCGGCGGAACTCGACGAAGACCCGCGGGTATCGTCCGATGAGTGCGGACTGTGCTGCAGAACGTCGCCGGAGCCATCCGCAGACACGGGAAATGGAGATGGATGCCTTCCTTGCAGCGCGGGTCAGGGCGGAGGCCAGGCCCAGGGCGCGGCGGCAGATCGCCGGCCGTTTGCATTTGGAAGCTCATGACGCCAGCGTTGAGACCATGACGAAATCACCCGACGCCGAAGGTCGCACGGTGTCCCATGAGGCCATCCGCAGGTGGATCTACGGGCTGCCAAAAGGGGAGTTGGCGAACCCCGGGATCGTACTCCAGTCCAAGCGTACGAAACGTAACCGGTGAAGCTGTTGGGTGAACGTACTGATTGGAGGATCATCGGGATGGTTAGCATCGATGACCGGCCCGAGGCCGCAGCAGATCACGGAATTCCTGGATCGTGGGCAGGGGAGTTGGTGGTCGGCAAGGGCAGCAAGAGTGCTACCGCGACCCCAATGGAGCGGCACAGCAGGTTCTTGATCATGCTGGGCCTACCCGACGGGAAGAAGGGTGACGGACTGGCCGACATCCTCATCAACAGGTCCATGACCTGCTGGCGCTGATGCGCGGTTCTCTGACATGCCGTCAGGGCACGGAGATGGCGCGGCATGCACAACTGAAGGCGGACAAGGACCTGCCGGCGTACTTCGCCTACCCCCACTCACCGTGGGAGCGACCCTCCAAAGAGAACACCAACGGTCTTATCCGGGAACACCTGCCTAAGGGCATCGAGCTGACCAGTCACCAGCCCTATCTGGACTACATAGCGGACGAACTCAACGAACGGCCCCGCGCGGTTTTGGGACTCCTGACACCACGCGGAGTGTCCACCAAGCTACTCAACGACAATGTTGCTAAGAAGGCTTGACGCCGCTAAATGATAAAAATGGAGGTGAATCAATGAAAGAAGCGTATTTGTCCTCTGGAGCATTTGCGAATTTCTGTGGCACTACAAAGGAAACATTGCGCCACTACGACCATCTCGACCTGTTGAAACCCAAACACATCGGCGACAATGGCTATCATTATTATGAGGCGGTCCAGTTCTACGAATATTATACTATCAATCTTATGAGGATGACCGGCACCCCTCTGACGAAAATTAAAACATACCTCGATAATCAGCATGTTCCTTCCATCCTTCAATTATTAGAAAACCAGCAGCAGGAACTTCTGGAGCAGAAGCGGGCTATTGAAAATATGCAATTCCTGGTGAGAAATTCGATTCGCAATTTGGAGCTGGGCATTAAAGCTGGAAACTCTTCTCTGTCGACGGATATTGCCTACTTCGAAAAGGAACACCTGCTGGTGGTCCCCTCTGATGAGTTTTTGTCTTCAGTCGAGGGGACTAAAGAGGAGGATGTTGCATTGATCGCGGTTCTGCAGAAGTTCAAGGATGTCTGTGAAGCACAAGGGGGTGTTCGGACGGATTACCAGCTAGGCGCAATCCGTCCGCTGCAGAATAGCAGAATTAGCGGCTTATATATGCGGGTAGCCAAACCTTTTAAAAGCCCGTACTATCGACTCAAACCAGCTGGAAAATATATATATGTTGTTCTGAAAATGAACTGGGATTCCACAGAAGCGTACAGAGTCTTGGAGAAGTCTATCGAACAGCAAGGCATACGGACAATAAGCGATATCTATGCCTACGATCTTGCGGGATTTATGATTAATGGAATTAAGGAGAACAACATGACGATTGTATCGGTGCAAATTGAGGACGATAACATATGAACGGGTCTTCTCAGCATCTACCTGATATCCTAAAAAACCTGGCTTAACTCAAAGATGATGCTTATGCTCCCGACATGATGCTGCTGTTCAATATCAGTTTCAACGGGAAACCTGGTTGTTTTTTGGGGAGGCAGGGGGTGCCGGGCCGGGCGAATCCTGATCGGATCGCCTAACCCGGTGTCCTGCCTTGGTTGTCAAGGGCCACCACCCCTCTCCCCAGCGCGTTCCGCTTATGGACGTCCCGCGTAGTGCAGGGGACTTCGGACAGCCCATGCACTCGCTCCTTAATTCGTGAATCCCGATGCAGGCGAATTCGGAAAATGACGGGGACTTTCAAGTTCCTGGTCATCTAGTCGAAAACGGTAGATTTAGAATCACACGCTAAAACACCGCATCATCCAAAAAAAGTCTATTTCTGTGGTCCATCAGCTGTAGCAAACTTGAAATTGAGCTTACCTAATTCTTCGACAACCCTTCACTCGCTGTTCTCCACATTCCGCGAGTTAAGCCAAATACTGTAGGCCGGGTCTTGACCCATCATAAGTAATTTAGTCGGAGACATTGGGAAGGGAATCGTACAAACTTCCTCACCACCAGGTTCACACCACAGAAGAACCGCGCCGTCTCCGATAACAAGCCTGTTGCCTTATTCTACCCGCCAAGGCGCCACTTTTTTCGAATCTTAGTTTGTTCAATCGACGCACTTCCGGCAGATGCTGTGAAAGAAGTATTAGGTCACCGAGATTTAGGAGGGCTTTTTCGTGCGAACCATCAGTTTTCACTATCACTGCGGGAGTCAAGGTCTTAGATTGATTTGCAGAACGTCCACGAACAAGATACATGTCAAGGGAAACAATCAGCGCTTTTCGTTTGACGTCCGTCAAAACAGAGTGGCCGTCGCGTAATTTGTTGATAGCTGGGATGTGGTTGCTTTCGATAACTGCAGAGTCTTGCTCTAGGTCATGAGTAAGAATATTTGGGTCGTAGACGCAATTGGCGACTGTGGCACTGTTATACGAGATTCGGTAACGTCTACCATCTTGTTTGTCTAAGACTTCAACCACATTCTTTGCATCAGCCCAAGCGCGAATATAGCTCTTTGACACTATATGTGCGGTTTTCACAGTCATGTAGGCACCTCCTGGATTTTATTCATGCAGGCGCCAAAAGCTCCGCATGTGCCTCCTAACGAGACCTCATCGCCAGGCGACGAGCTGATGCACGAACGCGGCATCATTTCAGGCAGTAGCGCGGTGCACGGACGCTGGGAATCCGAAAGCCGGCTCGACGAGGATCTGAAATTCTTCGCCGTGGTGCAGGGCCGCCTGCGGGTTTCCACCAAGGGGGTTGACTTAGCGCTGCTGCTGGAAGCAGATGACGTTGCCGTCTTCAACGGCCGCAGCTGGCTCCGGCTCGAGGGCCACTGGAGACGGAACCGTTGATGGTACGGGCGGCGGCATGCCGGTCCGCCTGGATCCCGCGGCCAGCGGCACCTTTGTCCGCGTGGGGAAGGAGCTCCAGGCACCGAAGACATCATCATGGGCGGCCGGATGCCGGTCAGCGACGCCGGCAGGGATCTCCTTCTGCTCTCCGGGCTTCATGGCGGACGCGGATCTGCCGACCGGCTGGCTTAGGCTGCTCACCGATGAACGGCTGCGGCCCGCGGTGTCGCTGATCCACTCCCAACCGTCCCGGCCCTGGAGTTTGCAGGACCTTGCACAGGCAGCCGCGATGTCCCGCACCGCGTTTGCGGAACGGTTCCGCGAAGTGGCCGGGACACCACCGCGGGCCTACCTCAATAACTGGCGGATGCTCACTGCGCAGCGGGCGCTGCGTTCCGGCGACACCCGGATCCGGGCGCTGGCCCTGGAACTGGGATTCTCCTCTGAAAGCGCCTTCAGCACCGCCTTCAAACGCAGCGTCGGAGAATCACCGCTGCGCTACCGCGTCCGGATGCGGGATCAGGCATCGGCGAATTAGTGCCCGTGATGACCCTTGGTTCCCTGCCGCCGTCGGCATCGCAGGCTAGGCTGTCGGCAGCACGTCCGGCGATGGTCCGGAGTCGTGACCAGCAGCTACCGGGGGAATGAATGAGCCACAGCGCGGGGCGGGCCGGCCTGACCAGACGCCAGTCCATACAAGAGAGCATCGATGAGCCCGGAAACGGCGGCGGCCCCCGCGCCGAAGCCCGCCACGATCGCCGCCGCAAAGGGCGCAACACCCGGCACCAGCCAACGGCGGTGGTGATCCTGATAGCGCTGGCACTTGGCATCTTTTCCGGGCTGGCGGGACTGGCGCCCTGGATCGGCACCGGCCGGGTACTGCCGCTGCAGAACCTGTGGGCCGTCGAAACCCTCCCGGACGACATGCCGCTGACCTGGCTGCCCCTCAATCAATACATGGCCATCCGGCTAGTGGCGCTGATGGTCTTCGGCGGGATGGTGGCCGGCCTGGCCTTGCACTGGTGGGCTCCGATCCGCCGCCGAACGGCTCTGTGGTCTGCGGTGACAGGGATGCTTGTAGTACAGGTCAGCGCCACGGTGCAGTCCTTCAACGTGCTGGACGAGGGCCTGGAGCCCGGCAGCATGAGCGAGCTCTATTCCGACGGGTTGTTGGCCGGGGTGGCGGCGGCAATTCTGGTGGCGGTGCTGGTGCTCCTGGCTGTGGGGTCGCGGAGCACGGCACTTGTGGCCCTGGGCATCGGAGCAGCGGCGGTGCCGACGGGGAGCTGGCTGCTTGCCTGGGGCGAAGTTTTCTGGCCGCCCTTCGATCTGCCCGCGGCTGTTCCGCAGCTGGCCCAGTGGTTCCCGGCGGTGCTGGTGGGGTTGGCGCTGGCCTGGTGCCCGCCGAACCGGATCGGGCGTGCGGCGGTGTGGGTCCTCGATCTGGCGCTGCTGTTGACGGTGCCGGCTCTGTTCGACGCCGTTGCCGGGGCACTGGGCACTCGGGTGTTCCGCGGCGATTTGGTACAGATGCAGGAATCGGCCGCGTCCACCTTTGCCGCCGGGCTGGGGGCGCCCGAGGCTGTGGGGGCGGTGCTCCTGGCCGCAGCCGTGGGGGTGACCGGAGCAGCAATCCGTGCTCTTGTTCGCCGCGCTGCCTAGTTCCGGCTACAGCCTAGAGTGCGGTGCCAGTCTCTTCGGCAAGGGCTCGCAGGAGGCTGTCCTGGAAACCGGCGTCGTTCACCGCCCGGTGCGGCTGCCGCCGTCGCCGGTGGTACCAGTAGCCTCCGCTGGTGAGCGCGTCGGGATCATCCGAGGTCGCCAGCCATTGCTGGCTTTGATGGCCAAGTTCCAGGTCATCGGGTGCACCGGGTCCGCCCATCTTTGTGGGAACCCAGCCGGGATCCACCGCGTTGCTGAGCAGATCCGGGCGCAGCCGGGCCAGTGCGGCCGCGAGCGTAGTGACATAGAGCTTGCTGTCCGCGTAAGAGCCCGGAGCATTGCCCTGCCAGTCGACGCCGGAAAGCGAGGGGCGGCCGGCGAAGTGGTCGCCGCTGCTCAGGTAGATATGCCGCTGTGGGCCGTCCAGCAGGGCGGTGAGCAGGTAGGGTGCGACGACGTTCACTGGCATCACGGCCCGGCCGCCCACCACGCCGGCGTTGTGGATCACGGAGCTCAGCGGGTCACCGGCGTTCAGCTCCGCGGCGATCCGCCGCACCGCGTCAGGGTCACCGAAGTCGCCGACCACGAGGTCCGCACCCCGGTCAATGAGCGGCGCAAGGGCAGCAGCACGGTCGCGGCTGCGGGCATGGACGACGACGTCGTGCCCTGCGGAAAGCAGCGCATCGGCCGCTGCCCGTCCAAGGCCGTCGGCCGAACCGGTCACAAGAATTCTCATGGTGTCCTCAGCACAATCCTTTGGTGGAGTACGCACGCAGGGCGGCGCATACACCGGCACCGTATCAAATTGGCACAGCGAATCCAGATACTCGGCGGCGTCCTCCGGAGCTAGTCCCAGAGCGAGTCTGAGATTGGTGGCAAAGGGCCGAGCTCAGCAGATCCTCTTATCCCACGTCAGGGTCATATGTAACCGTGCAGCGTCTCGCATTTGAGCGGTTTGGACATCACCGCAGCCGCGAACGTCCGCGGCTGCGGGCATAAATCCGGGCCCGGCTGCTGGACAGGGCCAGAATGAGCAGGATATCGAAGGAATAACCGAAGATATTGCTGCCCAGGGTGCCTGCCGGGCCGGCGAACACCGCGACGATCTGCAGGATTATGGCCGCCGCACTCAGGGACATGGCCGTGAGCCGGGCGATGTTGCTGCCCCGCAGAATGAGGATTGCCAGCACCGCCTCCACGCACGCAAACGCGGCCAAAATGACGCTGGCGGGGGCATAGGCGCTGCCCAGTTCAGCGAGCCCGCGACTCTGGGCGCCGAGCAGCTCGGTCACCCACAGGGCATCGGCAAACCGGGCCAGGAACGGAGCCGCCACCGTTAAGGCTGCCGCCCCGCGCAGCAGCACCAGCACCGCGCCGAAGACGGTGGGCGGGGGTCTGCGGTTCCGGCGCTGCTCATCCGGGGACGCCCGCTGCGCCGCGGGCAGTTGTGTGTCCGGCAGCCCGGACAAATCGGTCACCGGCAGGTCTCCGTCTGTTTCGATTGAGTCCCCGCCGCCGTTGCGGGAGTGATAACCGGTGGAGAAGTTTTTGATGACATCCACTGATATGCCGGGAGAGGACTGCTGCAGGGACGAGACCAGATAATCGCGTTCGGCGTCGATGTTCTCCCCGACGCGGTGGGTGATCTGCAGAGTGAACAGGGACAGGCCGACGGCGCGGTCAAAGGACGCGGCTGCCACCCAGTCCGCGGCAACGCCGCCGGGCAGCATCCAGTCTTCCGGGCAGCGCCAGAACCGTACATGGTGACGCTGCCGGGGATTTCCGTGCACCTCCTGCTCATAGGCAAAATCCTGCTGCCGGTCAAACAGCAGCAGCGGGCTGACCGGTGCATGGGAATAGCTGCGGTGCAGCAGCGTGGAGGATACGATCCGCCAGCTGCTGGCCAAAGTGACCGGATCCGCCAGCTTCCATCCGGCCCGGTCCAGAGCCCCGCGCAGCTGTTCCTCGGTGCCCAGGAATGCGAGGTTGACGGCGTCGCCAAACAGTCCCGCGTTGGTACGGGTACGTCCCATGAAGTAGTTGGGAATGAAGACCAGGGACAGGATTCGATATAGCCGGGGCAGGACCAGGTAGGCCAGGGCAGCCCAGAACACCACCAGGAATCCGAGATGCCTCAGTGCCAGCGACTCCCCGTGTCCCAACTCCAGCGATTCCCTCAGCAGCAGCACAGCGAACCAGATTGCTGCAACGCCGCTGAAAGCAAAGAAGATGCGGTCGACGACGGTGGCAGCAATGCCGGGATCTGGCTCAGCGGCAGGGACCCCGCCGTCGTTCCCTGCAGCGACCGACTGTGTCATGAATCCACGCTGGCCCGCTGCACCGCCCGCGTCAATGCACCGCGCTGTTTCGGCGCCCCGGCACCGGATCTGGAGCCGGGACATCACGTGGGGCCGGCCGATCCGCCCGGAGTTGATGCCCGGGATGATGGCCTCCGGACGCGAGCGTTCTTGAACTGTCTGCCTGGACCCGCCAACCTCTCAGGGCGGCCGACCTTCATCTCAGCGAAGGAGACCTGTCGCCCAAACGCCCCTCGGTGGCCTCCGGGCAAGAGGTGGTGGGTGAAGTGATCGTTCCCCGCTTTACCGGATGGGACAACGACGAAGGGTACGCCGAGCTGGCCACAGTACTTCGCCTACGTCGACGTGCGCCCCCGGGAGGACAGTAACGTCCTGAATGGGGCTGCCGCGAGCGGCAATGCACCTGCAATCCGGATGGGGCAACGGGTGATCCGGCTGCACCCCTGTAACACAGGTGGATATTTCGCTGGTGCCGGAATAACTTCCTGCACGGTCGCCGAAGGGATCCACGCTGACTTACGCTCCTGTTTATTCCGGACAGGTAGTCGGCTAAAAAAGACGAGTATTCGTGAGGCAGCAAAGGACCTGCCTTCGACGCTTTTGGAGCTTCTTTCGAACCGGAAATGTCAGTGGCAGGTGAAATCCTGAAGACATGGATCAGCACGAATCTATTCCCGGGGCTGGCACTGGTGGTTCCACCGGTGCCGGACGGGATCCTGTGCCCAGCCTGTCGGTGTATCTGGCTGAACCTGTTTTGAGGAATGCTCCCCTCAGTCCGCCGGACCTGAAAGAGACCCGGGCCGGCGCGGACGGCAACCCGGCCCATCCGGACGGATTCAGCGGGTCGCTGGCCCTGCAGGGTGTTGAAGCGTTGGACCAGGACGAGGCGGGTGCGGTCCTGGCGAGGTTGGATCATCTGGTCCGGTGGGCGCAGGCCCAGCAGGCCAAGGTGCTGCACCGGATGGAAGGGATCTTCCGGAACGATTTCCTGCAGCAGACCAAAACACTCGATCCGGGCCTGACATTCAGTCTCGCCGCGGAGGAAGCGGCCGCGATTCTGCATCTTCCCACGGGCACTGCAAAAATGATGATGAGCGACGCCGGGAGTCTCTGCAGCACCCACACGGCCACCCTGCGGGCACTCGAAGCAGGAATGATCAGTTACGGGCATGTGCAACACATGGTGGATCAGTCCCAGAACATTCCCGCAGGTGATGTGTCGGGGTTTGAGGCGGAGCTGCTCACGGGGGCCGGGGAGCAGACGCAGTCCCAGTTTCGGGTGAAGGCCAGGCGGCTGCGGGAGAACCTCTATCCCGAGACTATTCCGGTCCGGCATAAGAGCGCCTTTGAGTCCCGCCGGGTGTGTTTGGCTCCGGATACGGACGGGATGTCCTGGCTGTCGGCGTACCTCTCGGCGGAGAAAGCACAGGCGATTTACACCCAGTTGAGCACTGCTGCCCGGGGTGAGCAGGCCGCCGGGGACCCGCGGCCGGTGGATCAGCTGCGGGCGGATATTCTCGGAGACCTTCTCGGCGGAGGCGCCACGGACGGTGGCGGTGTCTGGGCGGGGCCGGACGAGAACACCGAACCGGATGTTCACCCGGTGCCGGATGTTCACACCGGGTCGGACGAGAACGCCGGTCCGGAAAACAGCGCAGCAGCGGCTGTGAGCGCTGAGAAGTCCAATACGGGCACCGGCAAGCACGGGCGAAACACCACCCGCACCGACATCCTGGTGCTCATCACGGCTGAAACCCTCTTCGGTGCTGACGACCAGCCCGCTGAACTGCACGGCTACGGACCTCTCAGCCCCGAAACCGCCCGACGCCTCGCCCGGCAAGCCACCCGCTGGACGCCGGTGGAACGTGATCCGGACACCGGGGAAATCCTCAAAGTTGGTCGACGACGAAAAGTACCGGCAGGCCTGAAACGGTGGCTGCGGGCAAGGGATGCGACCTGCCGGTTCCCCGGCTGCCGAACCAATGCCGTGATCGCCGACATCGATCACACTAAACCCTGGTCCAGTGGTGGTTCTACGGATCATGACAACCTTGAGCATTTGTGCCGGCGCCATCACCTGTTCAAAACTGCAGGCTTTTGGAAAGCACGCCAACCCACCCCCGGAGTCATTCATTGGACCTCACCGGGCGGCCGGACCTACCGCACCGAACCCCACCTCACCCTTGCGCCGCTCCGCGGTGCTTCGCCGGAGCCAGCCAAGCCGCCGCCGTCGTTCCGGGGAATACCCGCAGAAACCGACCAAGACGGCTATGGCAGCGATCCGCCGCCCTTTTAGATCCGACCTAAATCGACCTGAATCGACCTGAATCACCTAAATGGATCCACCGCTGAACGGAACGGAGCGGGCATTCCGCTGCAGGACGCCCGCTGCTACCCGTTCGGACGTTGCTGCAGGAGTGACCCCGGCCGTGTACACGACGTCGGTGGCCAGCGAACGGGTACCGGCGTCGTCGTGCCATTGCGCAAGAAAATCATGTCCGGCTGAAATCCACTCGGTTCCCTTTGACGCAAGCGACCGGCACCGCAGCTCAGCCAGAGCCGCGGCACGGTCCGGCGATGGCAGGACCAGCACCACACTCGGTGCGGCGGACACCCGGGCAAAGCACCCGGGATCGATAAAGGACGTGTGGCCGGCGCCCAGTGCCAGGACGCTGTGCGGGTGATCTTCCACGGCGCGCTGAACTGCATGTGCCCGGGTCGGCTCCCACATCCGTTCCGCAGCAACCCTGCCCAACTCGTTGCTGCAGTCCACAAGCCGCTGAATGCTCCAGCCGACTTCGGCGTAGTAACGCTCGCCGATCCCGTCGAGGTCCACAAAGGGCAGGCCGAGCTGCGCCGCAGCCAGTTCTCCGATGGTGGTCGGCCCGGCAGCAGCCGGGCCGATGAGGACGAGGGCTGGAGAGCGGGGCATAAGAACGATCCTGCCACACGGAATAGGTGCCAAGGATGTGCCTGTTAGGGTGAGCGCATGGATGGGGTGGCTGGGGTATATCAACGTTTTGCGGAGATCGAAGCCCGCGCGGTTTCGCCAATCTACGAGGAGTGGGGGAGAGGAATCGCTCAGGATCCGGAGGTGGTGCATCCTCATTTCGTCGCTTCCCCGAATCAAGCGTCAACCGAACCTGGTGTTCGCTGTCGCACGCATGCTGGGAGCGCCGGGGCCGGGGTATCAACCGTTTCGAAACTGGTTGATCGATAACTGGAGCGATGTGCTTCCCGCAGTCATGGTGAGGTCCACCCAGACCAACGAAGCCGCCAGATGTGCCGTGCTGCTGCCGGTCCTCAGCCGGCTGGAGGGTCCGCTCAGCCTGATCGAGGCGGGTGCCTCCGCGGGCCTGTGCCTGTATCCGGACCGGTACAGCTACCGCTACGACGTCGGCGGCCGGGCCGCTGCGCTGGACCCGGACACCGGACCGAGCAGCGTGGTGATTCCTTGCCGTATTGACGGGGCCGCGCTGCCCACACAACTGCCCGACGTCGTGTGGCGGGCCGGAGCGGACCTGTTTCCGCTGGATGTCACCGATCAGGAGCAGATGGAGTGGCTTGACGCGCTGGTGTGGCCGGAGCATGAGGAACGGCGCCGTCGTCTCCATGGTGCCGCGCGCATCGCGGCCGCAGAACCCGCTCACCTTGTCCGGGGTGACCTCATCACCACCATTCCCGAGCTCATTGACCAGGCGCCGGACGGGTCAACTGTTGTGGTGTTCCACAGTGCGGTGCTTGTCTACCTCCAGCCCGAAGACCGTCAGCGCCTTGTCGAGCTGATGCGGGCCTTCCCCCGGGTTGTCTGGATCAGTAATGAGGGTGCGGGCGTGCTGCCAGCCGTGACTGACCAGGTTCGGAAACCGATCAACGGCCGGACCATTGTGTCAGTCAACGGCCGGGCCCGCGGCCTGGCAGGGCCGCACGGCCAGTCGTACGAGAGCCTCTAGGGTTCGGTTTGTTCATGAGCCCGGCCCGCTCAGGTGCCGAAACCGGAGCAGGTCCCGCCAGCTGAACCGCAGGTCCCCGGCTGGCTGCTATTTGCCGCTGAAGACCGGGAACTTGCTGTAGCTGCCGTAGTCACTGATGCGAAGGCGACGCAGTGTGTCCATGTCCTGGTCGGAGATGGCAAAGTCCACCTGCGCGTTGCTTCTCATGTGCTCCGGGTTGGCCGTCTTGGGCAGCGGAACCGTCCCCAGCTGCAGCGTGTAACGGATACAGAGCTGTGGAACCGTCACCGAGTAACGTTCGGCCATGGCGGTGACGTCCGTGTTTTTCAGCATCTCGCCGTGGGCAATGGGGGAGTAGGCCTCAACGAGGATGTCCTTTTCCATGCAGTACGTAAGGAGCTCCGCCGGAGTGTTGCCCACATGGAGAAGCACCTGGTTGACCTGCGGAGCAACGGTGCAGGAAGAGAGGATGTTCTCCAGATCCGGCTGCTCAAAGTTCGACACACCAATGGAGCGCAGCTTGCCCGCCTGGTGTGCTTCCTCGAGCGCCCGCCAGGCTTCCCGGTTACCCTCCGCGTAGGACCCGCCGCGCCAGTCGTTCCAGGGCTGGGGACTGTGAATCAGCATCAGGTCCAGATAATCCAGGCCCATGAGGGGAAGTGACCCGTCGATCGCCGCCACTGCAGCCGAATAGTCTTTGATCTCGGCCGCGAGTTTGCTGGAAACGAACAGGTCCTCCCGGGGTATTCCGCTGGAGCGTACGCCCTCGCCGACGCCGCGCTCATTTCCATACGCCTGAGCCGTATCGATGTTGCGGTAGCCGATCGATACGGCATCTCGGACGGCCTGGGCCGCATCACCGTCCGGGATGAACCACGTGCCGAGCCCCAACTTGGGGATCGGCAGCCCGTTTGCCAGGGTGTAGCTCTCGTTCAGGATCATTGGTTCCGCTCCTCAGGTTCGTGGACTGCACGCAGCCCCTCCACGCCATGGTCCCGCAGCCGGGTGCGGAACGGAACGGCCGCCGGAAGCCGGCACAGCCCGGAGCCGAACATGAGCCCGCCGGTTCAGCCGGCCAGGATCATTGCGGCCGCACGCTCGGCAATCATGATGGTGGGCGCGTTGGTGTTGCCCGTGGGCACCAGCGGCATCACTGAGGCGTCCGCAACCCGCAGCCCCGCCACGCCGTGCACCCGCATGCTGCGCGGATCCACCACGGCTTCGGCGTCCAGGCCCATTTTGCAGGTGCCCACCTGGTGGTGATAGGTCACCGCTGTGTCCCGGACGTACCGTTCCAGGTCCTCCGCGCTGTCCGTGACCTGCGGGCCGGGATAGATTTCCTCGGCGCCCCACTCACCGGCCAGCGCCGAGGTGCGGCCCAGTTCGCGGCACTGCCGCACCGACGCGGCGAGGGAGTCGACGTCGGCCTGCTCGGCCAGTGCGCCCAGGTCAATGCGAATCGGGTCCGACGGCGCCGGACCGGACAGGGTGATCTCACCCCGGCTCAGCGGGCGCACGATGCCGGCCACCAGGGAAAACCCGTTCTCCGGCCCGCTCATGGAATCCAGGAAGTACATCGGCAGTGAGAAATGGATGGGCTGGGTGTCCGGCACCGCCAGGTCCGGGCGCGACTTCCAGAACAAATGTGTCTCTGCCGCACCCACCTCGGGCGCCGGAACGGGCTTGGAGGTGGTGGTGTAAATGACGGGGGAGAGCAGGTGATCGTGCAGGTTCTTGCCGACACCGGGCAGGTCCAGGACGGGTTCCACTCCGGCCGTCCGCAGTTCCTCCGCCGGGCCGATGCCCGAGCGAAGCAGGACCTCGGGGGATCCGATTGCTCCGCCGGTCAGTACTGTCTCGCCGGCGCGCAGGGTCTTGAGCTCATTGTTGTGTTCGAATTCAACGCCGGTCAC
Organism: Arthrobacter sp. UYP6; assembly: GCF_040547315.1. Lineage (NCBI taxonomy): Bacteria > Bacillati > Actinomycetota > Actinomycetes > Micrococcales > Micrococcaceae > Arthrobacter > Arthrobacter sp. UYP6. The sequence goes on along the minus strand of NZ_JBEPPM010000004.1, from coordinate 128,209 downwards.
CGCACCGTCCTCGACCAGCAGCCGACGCACGGTGGCGCCGGTGAGTAAAGTCAGGTTCGGATTATCGACGACGGGACGCAGGTAGGCGTGCCAGGTGTTGAACCGCTTGCCGTCGCGGATGTTGAGCTGCATCTTGGAGGCACCCTCAACGTCGCCGGAGTTGTAGTCCTCGTTGATCTTGATGCCCATTTCCGCGGCGCCGGCCAGGATGGACTCCTGCACCGGGTTCATTGGGAAGTCCCCGACGACGTCCAGCGGACCGTCCGTGCCGCGGCTTTCGGAGGCGCCGCCGTCGTAGTTTTCGATGGCGCGGAACACCGGAAGCACCTCCTCCCAGCTCCAGCCGGGGCAGCCGAGGTAGTTCCAGGTGTCATAGTCGGCCTTGGCGCCGCGCACCCAAATGGTGGCGTTCAGGGCGTGCGAACCGCCCAGCACCTTGCCGCGGGGAAGATGGATGCGCCGGTTCGCGCAGCCGGGCTGCTCCACCGTGTAGTAGTCCCAGTCCTCCGGCCCGTGCCAGAGTCCGCCTGCCTCATGCACGTTGGCGATGATCGGATTGGTGTCCTCGCCGCCGGCCTCGAGCACGGTGACGCGGTGCCCGGCGTCGAGCAGGCGGCGGGCCAGGACGCAGCCGGCCGAGCCGGCACCAATGATGATGTAGGAATCCATGGAAAGTGCCTTTCGGAAAAGCGGCGGGATGAAAGAAGGGCGGTACCGGACCGGAGGGGGCGGCGGTCCGGTACCGCGGCTGGTGGGGAGGCGGCGCGGGCCGGAGGCCTAGTAGCTGATGACCTGCGGGGCGCCGAGCTGCTTGAGGCCTTCGACGCCAAACTCCAGTCCGTAGCCGGACTGCTTGGCGCCGCCGAACGGAATCCGCGGGTCCACCGCGCCGTGCTTGTTGATCCATACGGTGCCGGCCTGGATCCGGGCGGCGACTTGGCGGGCGGCATCCTTGTCCGTGCCCCACACCGAAGCACCCAGGCCCACGTCCAGGCTGTTGGCCAGCTCCACGGCCTGGTCCACGGTGGAGTAGCGGATGATCGGCAGCGCCGGTCCGAACTGTTCTTGAACCACCAGGGCATTATCCGGATCGATGTCCGCGATCAGCGTGGTCGGGTAGAAGTAGCCGGGCTGCTCCGGGTCCGGGTTTCCGCCCAGCAATACCCGGGCGCCGGAGGCCTTGGCCTGCTCCACCAGGTCCGCCACGATGGTGTACTGCGCTTCATTCTGCAGCGGACCCAGCACGTTGTTCTCATCCAGGCCCACCCCCATCGGCATGGCAGCGGCCACCTCGGTCAGCGCCTGGCAGACTGCCTCGTAGAGGTCTTCGTGCACGTAGAGCCGCTTCATCGCGGCGCAGGTCTGGCCGGTGTTGATGAACGCACCCCAGAACAGGTCCTCCGCAATGGCCTTTGGATCGGCGTCCGGCAGCACTATACCGGCGTCGTTGCCGCCCAGCTCCAGGGTCAGGCGCTTCACGGTGTCCGCAGAGGAGCGGATGATCGCCTTGCCGGTGGCAGTGGAACCGGTGAACATGATTTTGTCCACGTCGGGATGTCCGGACAGGGTCTCGCCCACATCCCGGCCGCCGGAGACCACGTGCAAAACGTCCGCGGGCAGCGCCTGATTAATGACGGCGGCCAGTGCCAGCACGGAGAGCGGAGTGTATTCGGAGGGCTTCATCACCACGGTGTTGCCCATTCGCAGACTGGGAGCCAGCTGCCAGACGCTGATCATCATGGGCCAGTTCCAGGGTCCGATGGCGCCCACCACGCCAAGGGGACGGTAGTGCAGCTCGGCGCGCCCGCCGTCGTCGTCCACCAGAACCTCAGGTTCAAGATCGAACGACGCCGCGGCGCGCAGCCAGGCGGCGGCGCCGCCCACTTCAAACCGTGCATTGGGACCGTTCAGCGGCTTACCCTGCTCGCGGGAGAGGAGCTCAGCCAGCGCTTCGGCGGAGGCATCGACGGCGTCAGCGGCGCGCATTAGCGCCTCGCGGCGCGCGGCATGCCCCAGACCGGCCCAGGAGGGCTGGGCGGCACGGGCGGCGGAGACGGCTTTTTCGAGGTCCTCCACGCTGTGGACGGGGGCTTGGCCCACCAGCTCACCGGTGGCCGGATCCTTGATGTCCCGGCCCTCCCCGGCCGCCGAAACGGCGGCCAGAAGGTCCTGATAAGAGGTAAGTGTCGAGTCGGTGACGGTCATGTCCTGCTCCTTTGCTGGATGTTCGGCCGGGGTCTTCATTCAACTGTGGCGCACGCCATAGCGCCAATGGTTGGCTTTGCGTGAGCAGTGCTTGGCAAAACGTGCACGCCGGGTCCCCGGGCACCCTTGTGCAGGAGAAGTTCGGGCGGTTAGCTGGGCTGATGGGATCCCTTTTGTATTCGATCAACTGCTCCCTGAACGGCTACAGTGCCGATGCCGGCGGAGACTTTTCCTGGATGGCGCCCTCCGAGGAGATGGTGGCCTCCCACACCCGGGACCTGGAAGACGCGGCCGTGGTCCTGTACGGGCGGCGGATGTACGAAGCCATGGCCGTGTGGGAAACCGACCCGGCGGCCACCGCGGGTTCACCGGGTGCTGACCGGTTCACGGCCGTCTGGCGGGCGCCCCGGAAGATCGTGGTCTCCTCCACCTTGTCGCAGCCGTGGACGGAACGGACCGAGCTGGAAGCGGCGCTGACCCCGGAGTTGGTGGAGCGCGCCAAAGCGGCCGGGAACGCCACCATCGGCGGGCCAACGCTGGCCAAAAGCGCCCTGCAGATGGGACTGGTGGACCGCCTGGCGCTGGTGGTCCATCCTGTGATCGTGGGTGGCGGCACCAAGGTGCTGCCTGACGGTGTGTTCCACAACCTGCGCCTGCTGGACGAGCAGCGCTTTGGGAACGGAGCTGTGCGCCTCGACTACGCCGTCGGCTGACCGCCGCTAGACCGCCGCTAGACCGGCGCCGGGGCGGCGGCCGGCTCTGCGGCGTCGCCGCCGTAGCCGATTCCGGCGTACACCTCCGGCCGACGCCGGCGCAGCACCGCGGCCCAAAGCGTGCCGAGCACCCCCGGGGCCAGCACAATCGCGGGCAACAGCCAGCCCAATACACTGGCCTCCTGCAGGCCGATCAGCACGTCAAAATTCGCCACGATCATGGCGAACAATGCAGTCAGGGCAACACCCGCCGTCGTCGGCGCAATCAGCCGGGTCCACACGCCGTAGTGGCCGGGGTGGCGGCGCAGGTAGCCCACCACGGCAAACGAGGTCAGCGCCATCAGCAGCACCAGTCCAAAGGCGCCCATGTTCGTCAGCCAGGTGAACAGCGTGACTACGGGGAACAGCGGCCCGGCTTCGGAGCCGCTGCCGGTTACGGCAAAAACTGCCAGCACAACGACGGCGATGGCCGACTGCGTCAGCGACCCCACCACCGGCGCCTGGGTGCGACGGCTGGTTGTGGCTAGCGCCGATGGAAGTACGCCCTCACGGCCGAGGGCGAAGAAGTATCGGGCCACCACATTGTGGAAGGCCACCAGTGCCGCCAGCAGGCTGGTGACAAACAGCAGGGAGGAGAGGTCCACGGCCCAGACCGGCACATGCTCGGTCAGGAAGGCGAACACCAGATCCGGGCCCAGCTCGGTGGAGCGGGCAATCACTTGGCTGTCGCCCTCGCCAACGGACATTGCCCAAGAAGAAAAGGCGTAGAAGCAGCCAATGATGACAATGGCGATGAAGGTGGCCCGGCGCGCAGTGGTCCGCGGATCCTTGACCTCTTCGCCGTAAATGGCGCCGGACTCAAAGCCCATAAAGGCTGCAATGCTGAACGCCAGAGCCGCGCCCACTCCGGCGGTGAAGAGGCCCGACGGCGCCAGCGAGGCGACGGTGATGCCCTCCGGCGCTGCGGCCACGGAGATCAGGTCGTAGACAATAACCACCAGGAACTCCAGAGCCACCAGGGCGCCCAGTACCTTGGCGGAGAGGTCTACCTTGTTTACGCCCAGGGCGGCCACCACCACCCAGGCTCCCAGTGCACAGGCCCACCAGGCAGGCTCGGCCCCGGTCAGCCCGGTGATGAAGGAGGAGAGGGCAAACCCAAACATCCCGTAGATGCCAATCTGCATGGCGTTGTAGGCCACCAGGGCCACCCATGCAGCTCCCACGCCCAGGGGCTTGCTCAATCCGCGGGCAATGTAGGCGTAAAACGCGCCGGCATTGTGTACATGCTGGCTCATGGCGGAGTAGCCCACGGTGAAGACCAGCAGCACGGCGCCCAGGACAAGGAAGGACAACGGAATGCCGGGCAGGCCGGTGACGGCATAGTTGCTGGTGACTCCTCCGGCCACGACGGTCAGCGGGGCGGAAGCGGCAATGATCATGAAGACCAGGGCCGGGACGCCGAGGCGCCGTTTTCCCAGGCCCGTGCCCGGGCTGTGCTGCTGGGCGGTAGTGGACACGGGGGTCTCCTGACGGACGATACGGAGTACGGTGCACCCGGACTGGGCCTGACTCCACTGTGCTGTACGTCATACTTGCGCCGCTTGGCTTTCAGCGAGCAGTGGTTGGCTAACCGTGCACCGTGATGGCGCCGCCGTCAGCTGCACTCGCGGTAGGTGGAGGGGGCGCAGCCGTGGGCGGCACGGAAGATCCGGCTGAAGTGTGCCGGATCGGGGAGGCCCCAGCGGGATCCGATGACCGAGATTGGCACATCCGCCAGCAGTGGATCGGACAGGTCATGCCGGGCTCCGGCCAGTCGGCGCTCGCGGATCCAGGCCGCGGCCGTGGTGCCGCTGTCCTCAAAGAGCTTGTGCAGGCTGCGGGTGGAAATGTAATGGGCGGCCGCCACGTAGCCGGGGGACAGATCCGGATTGGAGAGCTGTCCGTCGATGAAGAGCTGGATGCGCCGCAGCATCCGGGCCGGGCCACCGCCCGCAGCAGTCGGCCCGGAGTAGGCCTCATCCGCAAGCAGAGTGGCCAGCAGGTCAACGGTATTCATGGCCAGCCGGTGCGCAATCGGCCCGTCGAGTTCGGGCAGCATGCGGGCGGTCTGGGTGAGAAACGGAACCACTGCCCGGCCCAGCCGGTGATCCTTGCCCAGCGGAATGGCCGTGAGCCCGCTCATCTGTTCCGGGGACAGGCCAACCAGATGTTTGGGGAACATCAGCACCAGGGTGGAAAAGCTCTCATCGAAGCGCAGGGTATAGGGCTGGTCGGTGTCATAAATTGTCAGTTCACCCGTGGTCAGTACGGTCTCACGGCCGCTCTGGCATAGCATCCCGCTGCCGGAAAGCTGCAGGTTTAGCTTGTAGAACCCTGAACCGGCGGCGGCGATGAGTTCGGGGGTGCGCTCGACGGCGTGCGCCATGGCGTCCACCTGCACAATGGCCAGTTCCCGCAGTTGGTGGCTGGTGAGCTGGCCGGCAAAGGCGGCATCGTGCCGGGTGCCGGCCGGCGCGGTCTCCAAGGGAACAAAAGATTCCGAGATCAGGCGCTTCCACTCCGGGAATGAGGCGGCCCGGGTGACAACGCCCGACGACGACGGTGGGGCAGGCCGGGCAGGCCTGGCAGGAAACGTGGTGGGCATGGTGGTCCTTTCGCTGCCTGCCCCGGAATTCTCCGTGAGGCAGGTCACGTCAAGGGAAATCTACGCCCTTTTGGACCCGTTGTCGAAGTTTTTCTCCACGTGTCGAATTTCCGGTGCCCGGCCACGTGACGCATAGCGGGCAGTCACGAAGGTTGCTGGGCCGTGCTGCTGCGCAGCAGGTACAGCTGGCCGTCCAACTGGGCCACCAGTTGTTCAGGGGAGTTGAAGTGCGGATCAAACACCGCGGCCACCTGCGTCCCCAGCAGGAAACTGAGCAGGGTTTCTGCGGCGGGTTCCACCAGTAGCCGCTCCGCCGCGTGTCCTGAGCGGCGGGCTGCTTCCAGCCAGCCGCGGATGCTGCAGCGCCATTGCGCCATTGCAGCGTCATTCACCTCGGCCTGGGCGGGGTCGCGCAGGGCCTGCTGCCAAAAGGCAATCACCACCCGCGCCTCGTCCAGCCGGTCCGGGTCCAGGGGGAGCACCTCAAGGCAAAAGGCACGCAGGGCTTCGAACCCGTCCAGGCCCTCGACGGCAGCGCTGCTACGGGTATTGGTGCGGATGAAGACATGCCGGAACGTGGCCTCGAGCAGGTCCGACTTCGCCGGAAAGTACGGTTTGATTGCACCATTGGCAAACCCGGCCTCGGCGGCGACCTCGCGCAGTGTGGCACCGTCCAAGCCCCGCCGGGCAATCACCCGCCACGTTGTCTGGACAATCTCGGCGCGCCGCCGTTCGTGGTCGACGATTTTTGGCATGCTTTCCTTCCGGCGCCGGCCCCCCTGGCAGCGCAGCCACTGCCCATCCTAGCCAGCATCTGCGCCGGAGCCTGCCGGACTAGGCCACCGCCGGCACCTGCCCCGCGGCAGCCTCGTAGACCAGCCGGCCTTCGAACCAGGTCTGGTGGACCTGTACAGCGTGGATCTGCCCGGGGTCCACGGTGAAGATATTGCGGTCCAGGACAATAAAGTCCGCAGACAACCCTTCCCGCAGCATGCCCACCCGATCCTGCAGTCCCATGGCAGCCGCCGGATGGCGGGTGAAAGCCGCCACTGCCTGCTCTACGTCAAGCGCCTGGGGCACATTGAGGGTGCCGACAACGGCGGGGTCCGGATTGCGGCGGGTGATCAAGGTTTCCAGCCCGGTCCACGGATCCGGGGTGGGAGCGGAGCACGGCCAGTCCGAGCCGCCGCTGACCAGTGCGCCGTCCAGCAGCAGGTCGCGCAGCGGCCACGACTTGTCAAAGACGGCGGCGGGAATCTGCTTCGCGATGCTCTCCTGGATAACAGAGGGGAACCAGATGTACGGCGAGGCATCAGGCACTACGCCCAGCGCCGCGAAACGGCGCAGATCGGCTGCGTCGATGTACTCAACGTGTGCAATCTGGAACAGCGGGCCCTTCCCCCGGGAGGCGCGCACCTGCTCCACCGCATCCAGAACCATGCGCACGGCGGCGTCGCCGGTGGCATGCAGCTTGGCGTGCAGGCCGCGGTCCACCAACTCCTCCAGCGAGGCAACCAGATCCTCCAGCTGCCACAGCGGTTCGCCGGTGTGCTGCGGATCGTGGCTGCGGTGGCTGCACAGATAGGGGTTGAGCATGGCACTGGTCCGGGTCATCGGTACGCCGTCGAGCACGTACTTTGCGAAGTTGGGGTGCAGGTGCTCCGTGTGGTGCTCCGATCCGACGTCGTAAAGGTCCGTCCCGGTGGTGCCGGGCTCGATGAACGGCCGGGACGGCATCGAGGCCACCACGTGTGCAGTGAGCTCGCCCCGGTGATCCATGGCGGCCAGGGTTTCCAGGGCGTAATCCATGGTCGCCGCCTCCTGGACTGCGGTAACTCCGTAGCCGTTGAGGATTTCCACCGCGGTGCGAAAGGCGGTGGCATGGCGCTCCGGGGTTTCCTCAATGGAGGCGGCAGCCGCGGCCTCGCCCACCGGGCTCGCCAGTTCCTGCAGGACGCCGGTCAGCTGCCCGGCGTCGTCGCGCACATAGGTGCCTCCCTCCGGATCCGGCGAGTCTGCGCTGACGCCCATCAGTTCCAATGCCCGTGAATTGACCCAGCGGTTGTGCATGGAGTCATCCCGCAGCAGCACCGGTCGTCCCGCGGCTGCCTCATCCAGCGACTTAAGGTCCTGAACCGTGATGTCATCCATCACGGTGGACCCGACGATACCGCCGATGATCCACTCGTCCGGTGCCAGCCGTTCGGCCCACGCCCGCACCTTGTCAACAATCTCCGCCGTGGAGTCGGTGGGCAGCAACGGCAGTTCGAACGCTGCCTGGCGGCCACCCAGCCCGAGGTGGGCGTGTACGTCAACCAGGCCCGGCATGGCCAGCTTGCCCTGCAGATCGATCACCGGAGTAGCGCCGCCGGCCATGTTCCGAATGGCCTCCTCGTTCCCGACCGCCACGATCTTTCCGTCGGCCACGGCGAAGGCCTCGGCCCACTCGTTGGCCGGATCGCTGGTGTAGACGGGGCCGTTGATGACGATGAATCCGACGGGCTGATTCTCCGGGGTCATGTGTTTTCCTCACGGTTGCGGCGTTTAGGGGCAGGTGCGGAGCGGCTCGGACGGGGCACGGTTGCCAACGTGCTGTTTCATCAAGCTTCGGTGGCGCGAGGGCGTCGCGGCTTGGCGCCGGGCGTCGGGTACTTGGCGTTGCGCGCAGGGCTTTGGGCGGCAAAATTCCTCCGGTGAAGGAATTCCCTGCCGTTTTGGGAAATCGCTGCCACTGCGCAGTGGCAGCGATTTCCCAAAGTGGAGGGAGAATCCCGGAATGGCAGCAGACTTCGTCCTCCGGTTCGGGATCGGCGGCGCACGGACCCGCGGCGGGCCGGTGTGCGGCGGTGCGTGGACACCCCTTGTCACGTGACCTGCTGCACGTTATTGTCTACAGCCATAGAAAAAAGGAGTGCCAAGGCAGCTCCTTCCTCAGAAAACGGGAGACCCCATGAGCTCGTGCCATTCCGCTGAAACCCCCGCTGAAACCCCCGCCGGAACGCCGGCTGCAGCTGTTGTTAACACCGGCGCCGATGATTCCACCAGTGCCTATTCCCTTGCAAAACCCGAGGAAATCACCGCCGTTCGGGAAGTCCTGGAAGCGGCCGGACTGTTCCCCGAGACGGCACGCATCGCCTATCTGGGACTGGTGGATCCGCCCCGAAATGCCGCTGAGGCGGCCGCGGAAGACGCCGTCGACCGGCGCTTCCGCGTCTTCCTGCTGGACACCGCGGGCGGCAAGCCGCATGACGTCGTCGTCTCCGCCACCGCCCGCGCCGTCGTTTCCGATACCGTGCTGTACACCGCGGTCACGGGCGAGCTGCCGGTGCTGGAGGAGGAGTTCGAGGTGGTGGAGCAGATCCTGGCCGCCGACCCGGACTGGCTTACCGCACTGGAAAAGCGGGGACTGGACGTTGCGCAGGTGCGCGTTGCACCGCTATCCGCCGGCGTCTTCGAATACCCCGAGGAAAAGGGCCGGCGGATCCTGCGCGGCCTGGCCTTCCTGCAGACCCATCCGGAGGACTCGGCCTGGGCCCATCCGATTGACGGGCTCGTGGGCTACGTGGACGTCACAACCGGCACCGTGGACCAAGTGCTGGACTTCGGCGCGGTGCCGGTGCCGCAGGAGCACGGCAACTACACCGATCCGGCGCTGACCGGCCCGCTCCGCACCACGCAGAAACCCATCAGCATCACCCAGCCCGAGGGACCGAGCTTCACGGTCACCGGAACCAACCACATCGAATGGGAGAAGTGGCACCTGGACGTGGGGTTCGACGTCCGCGAAGGCCTGGTGCTCTACAACATCGGTTTTGAGGACGGCGGCAGGGTGCGCCGGATCCTGAACCGTGCCTCGATTGCGGAAATGGTGGTGCCGTACGGTGATCCCGCGCCCACCCGCTCCTGGCAGAACTACTTCGACACCGGCGAATACCTGGTGGGCCAGTTCGCCAATTCCCTGGAACTGGGCTGCGACTGCCTGGGCGAAATCCACTACATCTCGCCCACGGTGTCCGACTCCCGCGGCAACCCGCGCACCATCCGTAACGGCATCTGCATGCATGAGGAGGACGCCTCCATCCTCTCCAAGCACTCCGACCTGTGGTCCGGCATCAACTACACCCGCCGTAACCGCCGCCTGGTCATCAGTTTCTTCACCACGGTGGGCAACTATGACTACGGCTTCTACTGGTACCTGTATCTGGACGGCACCATCGAATTCGAGGCCAAGGCCACCGGCGTGGTTTTTACCAGCGCCTACCCCGGCAAGGACTACCCCTACGCCTCGGAAATGGCACCCGGTCTGGGCGCTCCGTTCCACCAGCACCTGTTCGGTGCCCGGCTGGATTTCGCGCTCGACGGCGGCCCCGGCCGGGTCGAGGAAGAGGACGCTGTGCGCGTTCCCACCGGGCCGGAGAATCTGCGCGGCAACGCCTTTACCCGCAAGCGCACCGTGCTGGCCCGCGAGTCGGAGGCTGCCCGCGATGCCGATGGCGCCGTCGGCCGCACCTGGGTGATCAGCAATCCGGAGAGCCGCAACCGGCTGGGGGAGGCGGTGGCGTACAAGCTCCATCCGGAAGGCCAGCCCACACTGCTCGCAGCCGAGGATTCCTCCATCTTCCGGCGGGCAACGTTTGCCTCGAAGGCGCTGTGGGTGACCCGCCGGGACGAATCCCAGCGCTATCCGACCGGCGACTTTGTGAACCAGCACTCCGGCGGCGGCGGGATTCCTGAATGGGTCAAGGCCGACCGTGAGATTGACGGCCAGGACATTTCCGTGTGGCACACCTTCGGGCTGACCCACTTTCCGCGGGTAGAGGACTGGCCGATCATGCCGGTGGACACCACCGGTTTCAAGTTGCGACCGGAGGGCTTCTTTGACCGCTCGCCCGTGCTGGATGTTCCCGCTCCGGAATCCGGCGGGCAGTGCCACCGCTAACAGCTCTGTTACCGGCACGCGGTCCGGGGTTTCATGCCCGGATCTGTGCCGGGGGAGCTGTGGCGTCCGCCGGTGCACACCTGTGGATGGCCGGACAGCACTCCGGTGTGTGGTGGCAGGCGGCCCTGATGCTGGTGATGGCCGCGATGTGCCTGCCCTGCGTGCTGCCGCTCTGGCGGGCAGGGTCCCTGGGGGCAGCACGGATGCTGATGGGCGGGGCGCTGTTCATGGTGGCCGTGCATGCGGCGCTGCTGTTGATTCCGGGCGGAACCGGGGCCGGGCACCAGCACGGGGCTAGTGCCGTGCTGATTTCGGCGCCTGCGGCCTCCGTCTCTGCAGCCGCCACCGCTCTGGTTGCCGGGCCTGCCGGCGCCGGCTCTGCGGGTGCCACGGGCTCGGGTGTCACCGGATCGCCCTTCGGCATGCTCGCCCTGATCGCCGGGGAACTTGCGGTGGCCATGCTGGCGGCAACCTGGCTTCGTCGTCGGGCCCTGTCGGCGTGTTGTGCAGACCAGTCCCAGGACTAGCCCCCGCACGGGTTCCCACTCTCTGATGCTCCTGTTGCTGGTGTGACCCCACCAGCAACAGGAGGTAACAGAGCATGGGAATCCGTGCGGGCCGGTACTGGACAGCAACTCTGCTTTCGAACCTTCACGAGACTTGTGCTTGACACCACTGCACTTCAATGGAATCGTCTGCTGCATCCACTGTAAACGTTTACAGCACTCGAAGGAGAGCGTTGGCTCGGGTCACTATCACTCAGGTTGCGGCACACGCGGGCGTTTCTGTCGCGTCTGCTTCACGGGCGCTCAACGGGCTCATAGCGAGCCCCCAGACGGTTGCGAAAGTGCAGCACGCAGCCGAGAAACTCGGCTACGTCGCTGATGCGACGGCACAGTCCTTGAAGCGCGGCCGAACAAACCAACTCGCCTACGCCGTTGCCGACATTGGCAACCCGGTCTACGTCGAGATGATGACCGCGGTGGAACGGGTCGTCTCGGCATCCGGCTACCGGCTGGTGCTGTCCTCGATGGGTACGTTGTCCTCCTCGGTCGACGTGGTGCGTGACCTGAGCCGAGGATATGTCGACGGCATGATTCTGTCGCCGCTTCGCGTCACGGATGAGCTCCTTGCAGTGCTTGCGAAGACGCCGGTGCCGGTTGTCGTCCTGGGACATTTGCCAGGCAGACAGAGTATTGACAACGTGCGTGCGGATTCGCTCACCGCCATGCGTCTTGTCGTTGACCATCTTGTTGCCGAGGGCCGAAGTGACGTCGCTTTTGTGAACGGCCCCAGCGACACGACCCCTGGTGCTTTCCGGCGCGACGGATTCGCCGCGGCGGTCGCTGCGCACCCAGAGATTCTGGCGCGGAGCGTCGAGGCTGAGGACTTCACGATCGCGGCCGGCTACGCCGCGGCCCGCCTAGTGCTGTCCGAAGAATCACGCCCCGATGCCATTGTTGCGGCCAACGATCTGATCGGGATCGGCGCCATTCGGGCCGCCGAAGATTTTGGGCTATCCATTCCCGGCGACATCGCCGTCACCGGTATCGATAACACGGAGCTCGCCGGAGTCGTCCGGCCGGGCCTCACGAGCGTGGACCTTGGCGCCGAAGAGCGCGGCCGTGCCGCGGCGGAGCTGCTGCTCAAACGCATCATGGACCCTGAACGTCCCGCGCACACCATTGCCATTGCGCCCTCGCTGGTTGTTCGCGGATCTTCCCACGCACGCATGCCGGACCCCGCCCCATCTCCTACGCGCGAACACACTGAACACACCGATCTCAATGAGGAGAGGGAAGCCGGATGAGTACCGCAGCCACAAGCACTCCACGCGAAGTGAAGGAGGCGCCGCGCACCGTGAGACGGGTCGGTCACCGCGTTCGCGCGCAACGACGAGAAGCCATCACGCTGGTGATCCCCGCGCTCCTGCCGATTATCATCTTTTCCGTGATCCCGCTTGTCAGCGGAGTCGCACTCGGCTTCACCGACGCCACTCTGAAGCGGAACGCAGAGATCAACTTCATCGGTTTCGGAAACTTCATTGAACTCTTCGGCGACCACCGTTTCTGGGGCTCTTTCGGCATCGGCATTGTCTGGGCCGGATCAGTCGCACTTCTCACCCTCGTTTGCGCCATGGGCCTGGCGCTGCTGCTCAACAGTGATCTGCGGCTGAAGGGCCTGACCCGGGTGCTCGCCTTGATCCCCTGGGCGATGCCGCCGGTGGTCATTGCGATCGTGTGGCGGATGATCTACAACCCCAACTCGGGCCCGCTCAACGGCATGCTCGAAGCGGTCGGCATTCCGGGCGTCAACTGGCTTGGCGACTTTTCCACCGCGCTGCCCGCCGTCATTGTGGTGGGAGTCTGGGCGGGGATTCCGCAGACCACTGTCCTGCTGCTGGCTGGCATGCAGTCCATCTCCGCGGAACAGCATGAAGCAGCTGCAGTCGACGGTGCCGGAGCGTTCCGGCGGTTCTGGCACATCACGCTCCCGGCCCTTCGCCCGGTTGTTTTCGCAGTCACCGCGCTGGACTTCATCTGGCAGTTCAACTCCTTTGGCCTCATCTATGTCCTCACTGAAGGCGGGCCAGGCGGCCGGACGATGATACCGCCGCTGTTCACCTACCTGGAGGCCTTCCGCAACCGCGAAATCGGATACGCCTCGGCGATGGGCGACGTGCTCGTCATCGCGATCCTGCTGGTTTTGTCTCTGTACCTTGTCAACCAGTTCCGTCAGACAAAGGGAGCACGTTCATGATCTCCAGGCGTCCCTGGTACGCGACGGCGCTCATGTACGTCGCCCTCACCGCATTCCTCTTGTTCCTTGGGTTTCCGCTGCTGTGGCTGCTGTCGGCGTCGTTCAAATCCTCGGGAGAGCTGAACTCGCTCGCCGTCAACCTGCTCCCGGCCACATGGGACTTCAGCAACTACGGTTCTGCTCTCGAGCGCCAGAACCTTCTGACCGCGGCCGGCAACTCGATGCTGGTATCCCTCGCAACGATGGTGATCACCGTGCTGCTGTCGATGCCGATGGCCTACGCCCTCGCCCGCCTCAAGGGGCGGCTTCGCGCCGCCGGTACGGTGTGGATACTGACCAGCCAGGTATTCCCCTCGATTCTCATCATCATCCCGTTGTTCCTGGTGCTGCGCACAATCAATCTCAACGACACACTGCTTGGACTGACCCTCGTGTACGTCACCTTCACCCTGCCGTTCACCCTATGGATGCTGCAGGGTTACGTCTCCGCAATTCCAGCAGAGCTGGAGGAGGCCGGTGAAATGGATGGTGCTTCGCGCATCACGATTCTGCGGAGGATCATCCTTCCGCTGCTCGCACCGGGGTTGGTGGCAACCGCCATGTTTACCTTTGTCTCAGCCTGGAATGAGTTCTTCCTCGCCCTCGTCCTGCTGCAGAGCCCGGAGCTCTACACACTTCCCATCGCCCTGCGTTCGTTCCTGGGCGCGGAAGGGCAGACCCAGCTGGGCCCGCTGGCAGCAGGGGCCATTCTCGCGACAATTCCTTCGCTCATCATCTTCACCATCCTGCAGAAGAAGCTGACCGGCGGAATGCTCGCCGGAGCAGTCAAAGGCTGACCCTGCCCACTAAGAAAACCGACCACAACATAACAAGAAAGCGAGCATCATGAAGAGAATACGAGGCATTGGCGCCGTCGCGTTCGCGGGCGTGACCATCCTCGCCCTGAGCGGTTGCCAGCAGGGCAGTGCCAGCAATGAATCGGAGAACGCCGAAGGCGGCCCCGTGACCCTCCAGTTTCAGTCGCTGTCCGACCAGCCAGCAACCCAGGCTGCCGTGAAATCCATCGTCGATGAATGGAACACAGAGAACGAAGACGTTCAGGTAAAGATTGTCCAAGCCGGATGGGATGGGACATTCGACAAACTCATCACCCAGTTCACCGGCGGAACGGCACCGGACATCATCCATTATGAGGCGAGTTCCATTGCCTCCTTCGCGGCGGACGGCTACCTCGCTGACCTGACCGACCACATCGACGAGGACTTGAAGTCGGACATCTCCGAAGGGATCTGGGACTCTGTCACACAGGACGGAGAAATCATCGCCTATCCGTCCACTTTGCAGTCCTACATGGTGTTCGCCAACGCTGATCTCCTCAAAGCCGCCGGGGTTGAAATTCCTACCGGCGACACAATGACGTGGGAGGAGCTGCAGACGATTGCTCAGGCAACAACCACCGGTGGCAATTACGGCATCGGATGGGGTCTTGGGTCGCCGACGGCAACGATGATGAGCCTCTCGCTCGGTTTCGACGGTGGCTTCTTTGACGGAGAGGGTACCGACGCGTCGATCGATGTCGGCGACTCCGAGCTGGCGGTGCCCAAACTTATCCATGAAATGGCCTACACCGAAAAATCGATCGAACCCACGTCACTGACACAATCCGGGTCGGACGTACTGGCCTCGTTCTACGGAGGCAAGGTCGCAATGACCGTACAGGGATCCTTCCAGGCGACGAACATTGCCAACGACGCCCCCGAGGGGCTCAACTGGATGGCCCTGCCTCCGCTTGAGGGTTCAGCCGGCGCCATCCAGGCCGCAAATCCGCAGACCTACTCGGTGAACGTCGATTCCGAGTACGTGGAGGAGTCGGCTGATTTCCTCAACTTCTTCATGAGCGCCGAAAATCTGGCCTCGATCGCCTACGCCGACGCACTCATCCCGTCATCCAGCTCTGCCAGGAACGAGGTGGAGACACTTGCCGCGGACAACCCTGCCTGGGCGCAGGTGCTGGCATCGGGCGAAGGGCTGCAGGGACCGCCGTTCCTCAAAGTCGAAAAGTACACCGAGTGGAAGGACACTATCGCCACCCCGGCTTTCCAGCAGTATCTGGCTGATCAGATCACCAGCGACGAGCTGGCCAGCCAACTTTCCACCGGTTGGGCTGACATCGCCGAATGATGACGCGCGGGGGTGAGCCGCCGGTTCACCCCCGCCCGCCGTCGTTTTCAGAGGTAAACAAGGAGTGAGAATGAACGTGTTGCAGAATAAAGTGGCCGGGGTACTTGCAGGAGCCGCCGTGGGAGACGCGCTGGGCGGCGCGACGGAGGGCTGGACCCCGGAGCAGATCGAAGAGCGCCACGGTGGCCGGGTCGAGGGTATCGTCGGCCCTTTCCTTGCCGATTGGAGAACCGCAAGGCCGATCGCGCCGTACCACAAAGGCGATGGGCACGTCACGGACGATACCCTCATGACCCACGCGCTCGTGGAGGTGTACACCAAGCAGCGCCGGCATCTCGACGCCTACGACGTCGCCAGCGAGCTGGTGCCGCTGATGATCGGTGAGCGCCGCTGGGTCCCCGAACTCGAGGACCACGCCCTGATCCTGCAGCGCGTTTTCCTCGCCGAAAAATGGATCGTCGCGAAACTGCACTACGGCCACGCCGATCCGCGGGAAGCGGGTGTGGGAAACATCGTCAACTGCGGAGCCACCATGTACATGGCGCCGGTCGGACTCGTGCACATCGGCGACCCGCAGGGTGCGTATGCCGAGGCTATCGACATTGCCGGAGCTCACCAGTCGTCCTACGGACGTGAGGCCGCAGGCGTATTCGCGGCTGCAGTGGCTGCATCCGCTGCTCCCGGCGCAACCGTCGCCGACGTGCGGGGAGCCGTGCTGGATGTGGCGCACGACGGGACCGCCGCAGCAATCCGTGCCGTTTTTGACGCCGTCGATGCTTTTCTTGCCGACGGCGGATCGGATGACCCGCGGGATATCGCCCGGGTTGTGCGCGCCGCTGTTGCGCCGTATGACACGGTGGGGGAGCAGTACCGCGCCCCGGCGATGGATGCCCGCCTGCCGTCGCGCACCAAGTCGATTGAGGAGTTGCCCGTGGCGCTGGGGTTTGTCCTCGCTCGCGACGGCGATCTGCGCTTGTCGGTGCTCGACGCCGTCAATTACGGCCGCGACGCAGACTCGATCGCCACGATGGCCGGCGCCATCTGCGGTGGTCTCCACGGCATTGAAGCCGTGCCCACCGACTGGGTCACTGATGTCACGACCGCCAGCCGCCTCGATCTCGACGCAGTCGTGAGCGCGATGGCAGAGGCGGTGCGCGATATCGCGCGGGCCGATGCTGCCCGGGCCACGAAACGAGCCGCAGCCCTGGAATCGCTGCTCGACCCGGTATACGCGAAGTGAGACTGACATGGTCCCAGCCGGAGGACTTGGTCGCCGCTGAGCTGGCCGCTCTGCGCGAGCAGGGGGTCGCGGAAAGCGAGATATCTCCGGTCGAGCGTCGGTGGGCGGAGGCCGGCGGCTCCACGCACCTCGCTGCATCAGGGGCGAGCGCCGCGCCCGTGTCTGAGGAGACCCGTGCCCTCGCACGCACGGTGCTCGATGAGCTGCAGACACTGCAGACGCCGAACGCCGAGGAACCGGACCAGTGGGAGGACATCCTCGCCCTGCTCCCGCCGCCCGCGCCGGGCACAAGGGCCTCCGTGGACTTCGGACGGGTACACGGGGCATGGCTTGGCCGGTCTGCGGGATGCCTGCTCGGCAAACCGGTGGAAAAAATTCCCCGTGAGGGGATTGAGCAGATCGCCCGGGCAACCGATAACTGGCCAATCCGGACCTACTTCACCGCAGTGGGGCTCCCTCAAGCCTTGGCGGAGCGCTGGCCTTGGAACCGCCGCTCCGCGCCGACCTCGCTGGTCGAGAACATCGATGGAATGCCCGAGGACGACGATCTGAACTTCCCCATCCTCACGCTCGATCTGATGGAGACGCACGGCCGCAATCTCTCCACAGAGCACTTTGCAGAAGCCTGGCTGGCGGCACTGCCGGCTGGCAGGGTCTTCACCGCTGAACGAGCGGCGTACCGGAACATTCTTGATGCCCGGACCGTCCCGGATACGGCGCGGCACCACAATCCGTTCCGGGAATGGATCGGGGCGCTCATCAGAGCCGACGTGCATGGGTGGGCTCATCCCGGGGATGTGCGCGCCGCTGCCGCATCGGCATGGACCGACGCGCGGCTAAGTCACACCCGTAACGGCATCTACGGTGAGATGTGGGCTGCTGCCATGTGCTCAGCGTCCCTGACCGCCACCTCCGCCGATGCCGTTCTGGATGCTGCTGACACGGTCGTACCTCCGGCATCACGCCTTGCCTCTGCCATACGTCTCGGCCGTCAGACAGGTATGGCCCTCGCTGAAGGCTCGTTGACCACTGACGCTGCACTCGATGTACTGCATGCGGAGTTCGACGGAATGCATTGGGTTCACACTCTTAACAATGCGGCGCTCACGGCGTGCGCCATCCAGGCGCACGTCGAGGACTTCGGTGCCGCCATCGCGCTCGGCGTCGCGGGCGGGTGGGACACCGACTCGGTCGGCGCGACCATTGGATCCGTTGTTGGCGGGCTCCTGGGCGCTGAAGGAATTGCTGAGGACTGGACAGATCCTCTCAAGGACTGCATCGCGACCTCACTCCCCGGTGGCGCCGAGCGATCCATCCGCGCGCTCGCAGAACGTACTTTCCGGTTGTCCGAGGGAACATCGTGAGCGTCGTCGTCGTCGGCAGCATCAACCAAGACACAGTGGTGCGTGTTGGCCGGATTCCTTCCCCGGGCGAGACGGTGCTCGCATCAGCGATGGTGCGCACCGCCGGTGGGAAGGGCGCCAACCAGGCTGTTGCCGCCCGCCGCGCAGGGCGCGAACCCGTGGCTTTCGTTGGCGCCGTCGGCAACGACGGGGAAGGAGCAACGCTTCGAAACGCCCTCATCGAAGACGGCATTGACGTCTCCGGGCTGTCGCGGGTGGACGGGCCGAGCGGTATGGCTCTCATCTGCGTCGACGACACGGCAGAGAACACCATTGTCGTTGTGCCTGGCGCCAACGCGGTGCCTAGCGTTCTGAACGCCGCTCAGCGCTCACTCGTGGAAGCAGCGATTGTGGTGCTCACCCAGCTGGAAATTCGAACTGAACTGGTGCAGGAGGCTGCGGCCCTGCGCAACACGCAGGCATGGCACGTTTTGAATGCCGCTCCGTCAGGGCCGCTGGTCACCGATGGTGCAGTACTTCTTCCTCTGGTGGATGTGCTTGTCGTCAATGAGCACGAAGCACTCGACGCGTCGGGAGTAAATGACCTCGACGCGGCCGTCGCGGCGCTTGCGCCGCGCGTTCGTGCGCTCATTCTCACCCTCGGCCCGCGCGGCTCACTGGTCGTCTGCGGAGACGAACGGATGGAAGTGCCGGCTCTAGCCGTTGACCCTGTTGACACGACCGGTGCCGGCGACACCTTCTGTGGAGTCTTCGCCGCAACGCTTGGGGCATCAGGTCGTTCACCGCAGACCGTTGACATCGCCCTGCTTGCGCAGGCCGCCCGGGCGGGGGCGGCGGCAGCAGCGCTTGCCGTCACTCGGCCCGGAGCGCAGAACGCGGTACCGACCGCTGACGAAGTGGCAGCATTTATAGAAAGGACCAACGCATGAGCGGCGGTTTCGACCCCCTGCATCCCCGTGAACTCGATCTACCCACCCGGGTGCCGCTCGAGACGGATCTGACGAGCTGGGAAGCGGCGGCCACACTTGACGACGCCAAAATTTTCGCGGCACCTGCCGACACCGCCAATCTTGCCCGATGGCGCACCCAGCTCACCGCGTGGCGGGATAGTGCGCGAAAGCGTCACGGCGAGCCCACCCGGTACGATGACGGCGCCTCCACTTGGGCAAGTCGGTGCTTTACAGTGGCACAGGTCTGGCTGTGGGACGAGCTGTTCTTCGACTTTGAGTTGCAGCGCTTCACGCCCGAGCGGTTTCTCGCCGACGCCCACCAGCGCTTCGGCGGCCTTGACGGCGTCGTACTGTGGCACGCCTATCCGGTCATCGGCATTGACGACCGCAACCAGTGGGACTTTTACGATGTGCCGGGACTTGCTGAAGTTGCATCGACGCTGCGTGCTGCAGGCGTCGCCGTGTTCCTGGACTACAACCCTTGGGACACGGGCACGCGCCGCGGCGGCGAGGACGCAGACGAGCTCGGGGCAGCAGTTCGCCGCCTCGGCGCGGACGGCGTTTTTCTTGACACGCTGAAGAAAGCGGATCCCGGACTCGTCACTGCGCTGGACACTGCGCGTCCCGGCATCGGCCTCGAAGGTGAGTCGAAACTCGCGACCGAGCGGATCGCCGACCATACGTTGTCCTGGGCGCAGTGGTTTGCGGACTCCGAAGTGCCCGGCGTCCTCCGGGCACGGTGGTTTGAACGGCGACACATGCAGCACCATATTCGCCGCTGGCACCGGGACCACGCCGAGGAGCTTCGCTCGGCCTGGCTCAACGGCGTCGGAATCATGGTGTGGGAGGTGGTTTTCGGTGCCTGGGTCGGCTGGAATGACCGGGATGCCGCGACGCTCCGGCGCATGCTTCCGGTCCAGCGCGGGTTCCACCGCTGGCTGGTCGAGGGGGAGTGGACACCGCTCACCGTGACCGAGGGTCCGGTTGTGGGGTCGGCTTTCGAGCTCGACGGTGTCACACTGCTGCTCCTGGCGAACACTTCGGATGCGGACGCCCAGTACCGACTGCCCGGCAGGGGGTGGCGGCCTCTGCACACCGGTGACACATCGAACACGATCACTGTGCCTGCCGGTGGAATAGCGGCCGCGGCTCACATCGGTGCAGGTGCGGCGGTACCCGATGAGCTTGTCGACGTTCACACCGCTCTCACCGGGCAAACCGCAGAACAGGACACGTCTTTCCGGCACCGCCCGGCACGACGCCTGAACGCGCCTCACTGGAATGGCCCCGTTGCTCCGGCAACCATCCCCTCCATCCCTGGCGTAGATGTTTCGGCCGGCGAGTACACGCTGACTGTGCGGTTCCGGATGCGCGAGACAGGCATGTACGACGGTGCGCCTTACGTTGACGAGTGGAAGCCGCTCCCTCCTCGGCTACACGACCAGCGGACGCTGGACCGGCACGTTGTCCTGCCTCGGCCGGTTCATGTGGCCGCGGCAGAGGTGAGCGAGGCCGAGTACGCCCGCTTCCTCGACGCCATCGGCGAGTCTACGGATGCCCGCGACCCTGAGCGTCCAGCCACGAAGGTAACGTTCTCCCGGGCCCGCGAATACGCGGCCTGGACCGGTGGCCGGCTCCCCACCGAGGACGAATGGCAGCTCGCCGCAGCCCGCCCGGGCTTTTTGCGCCGAACACCGGAAGTGTGGAACTGGACGGAGTCGGAGCACTCCGACGGCCGCTCCCGCTTTGTCATGCTCAAGGGCGGCAGCAGACACTGCAGCGAGGGCTCGGACTGGTACTTCGACGGCGGTGTAAGGTCTTCGGATTACAGTGCGAAGCTGCTTTTGCCCGGACTCGGCCAGGACGCTTCCAGTTCGATCGGGTTCCGTATCTGCACCGAGCAGGACAATGAGGCCACCGAAGAAGAGGGAACCCCATGAGCCCGCTCAACGGTCTGCGGGTCGTGGATGCCTCGACGCTCTTCGCCGGCCCGATGGCAGCGATGCACCTGGGTGATATGGGCGCCGACGTCGTCAAAGTCGAACATCCGAACCGACCGGATCCTGCACGGGGCCACGGGCCGAGCAAGGACGGACAGAACCTCTGGTGGAAGACGCTCGGCCGCAATAAGCGCACAGTGGCCATTGATCTGCATACGGCCGGCGGTCGTGATGCGTTTATCCGCCTTGCCCGGACCGCGGATGTTGTCATTGAAAACTTCCGTCCCGGGACGCTGGAACGCTGGGGGCTGGACTACGCCGCCTTGTCCGCGGAGAACCCCGGGCTTGTTCTGGCACGCGTTACCGGATTCGGGCAAATCGGACCGTATAAGAACCGACCGGGGTTCGGCACGCTCGCCGAAGCAATGAGCGGCTTCGCCTCGTCCACCGGCGAGCCGGACGGGCCGCCGACGCTTCCGCCGTTCGGCCTCGCGGACGGCGTTGCATCACTCGCAACCGCCTACGCGGTCATGGTGGCGCTGCACGCCCGCGACAAGGACGGCAAAGGCCAGGAAATAGACGTTGCAATCATCGAGCCGATCCTTGCAATGCTTGGCCCGCAGATCACTCGGTGGGACCAGCTGGGCACCGTTCAACCGCGCACCGGCAACCGCTCGGTCAATAATGCACCCCGCAACGCGTACCGCACTGCTGACGGTTCCTGGGTAGCGGTGTCCACGAGCGCGCAGTCTATTGCTGAGCGCGTCGTCGCGCTGGTTGGACGCCCCGAACTAGCCAAAGAGGAATGGTTTGCCACCGGAGCAACCCGTGCCGAGCACGCCGATCTCCTCGATGACGCCGTGGGTGCGTGGATCGCCCGGCACTCGCGGGAGGAAGTCATCACCACGTTTGAGGCTGCGGAAGCCGCAGTGGCACCTGTTTATGACCCTTCGGACATCGTGGCCGATCCGCAGTTCAATGCGCTCGGAACCATCCACCGCATCAAAGACGCAGACCTTGGCGACATGGCGATGCAGGGACCGCTGTTTCGGATGTCCAGAGATGATGCGACGATCGCGTTCACCGGGCGGGCGCATGGTGCGGACACGGAAGCTGTGCTGACCGAGCTGGGGTACACAGCCAACGAATTAGCGGCACTGTACAACGACGGGAGCATCGGGTGAGCCGGCCAATCGTCGTGGCACTCTACGCCCCCGCCGACCGGCCCGAACGGTTCGAAAAGGCGCTGCAGGCCGGGGCGGATGCGGTCATTGTAGATCTTGAAGATGCCGTCGCAGCATCGCGCAAGGCGGATGCCCGCGCGGCGCTGACGGAGTTCGCAGCGTTATGGGAGGCGTGCGGTGAACGCTCTCCTTTCGTGCAGGTGCGGTTGAACGCAGCGGGATCTTCTGCACATGACGCCGACGTCACCGCGGTCGCGGCGCTCCCGGCTGCATTCGGTGTGCGGCTACCCAAGACACAGTCAGCTGCCGATGTCACCGCTCTTCGTGCTGCGCTGCCCGGGCGGCAGGTGCACGCACTTCTTGAATCGGCATTGTCGATCGAGCGTGCGTTCGAGATTGCCTGCTCAGGAGTGTCCTCGATCGCCACCGGAGAAGCGGATCTGCGGGCTGAACTGGGGGTTCCCGCCGGGTCAGGCGGGGAAGCGGGCCTGAGCTGGTCACGCGGCCGCATCGTCAATGCAGCCGCGGCGGCAGGTCTGCCCTCCCCGCTGATGGCGGTCTACGCTGATGTCGTCGACGTCGAGGGATTGGAAGCCAGCTGCCGCGCCGGCCGCGCCCTCGGCTTCTCCGGACGCACCGCCGTGCATCCGCGCCAGCTGGATATTATCCGCCGTGTTTTTACCCCTGATGCCTCAGAGGTGGCCCGCGCACAGAGCATTGTTGATCTGGTGAGTGCCGCAGCAGTCGACGGCACCGGAGCCTTCGTGCTGCAAGACGGGACCTTCATTGACGTAGCAATGGTGCGAGCCGCCGAGCGGATCATCGCCCTCGCCGGCGTGGAGCCGGGTCCCGGAGCTTGAGGGCGGTACGCCGTGCCGGAACTTCAGGGGTCGATACTCACGGTGCCCGTTTCGCAGGTGAGCAGGAGCGTTCCTTCTGAAGTTATGAGCTCGCAGGCCTGGTCTTTGACGCGGGGAAAACCACTGAGCTCACCGGCCTCTCGATTGTAGACGTAGTGAAAACTCCCGTGCTCGGTGTAGACACTGACGTTGTCGCCGTCGTAACCGTCCTGGGTGAGAACCACTCAGGACGGCCAGGGAGAAGGCAATCCACCCGGTGGTTTCCCGAACCCGGACTTTGGGGATGCGCCCTATGAGCCCCGCCGTCAGCAGAGCCAGGCCCAAGGCCCCGCCGAGCAGACTGATCAGAATGACCCAGCCGCATATCGACTCCCGGGAGAAACCGAAGAAGTGAAGGATGATGTGTCGGCCGGCAACTTGTGTGGCCGGTCGGGCCAGAATGACATTCGCCAGCCAGATGGCTAAGGCGGCTGCGGCCGTCAATCCCAGCCCCAGGCCCTCAACCCGCTTCATGCCTGCATGTCCAGCGCAGATCAGCTATCCCCATGAAGTAGAGGCTAGCGGCAGGACCCGCCGGGGCGGCGGGTTGGCTGCCGGTTGGCGCGCCGTCGTCGTGCTCTTGGCAATCCAGCAGGGCACAAGAGCCAGCACGCCACGGGCTAAATCAACGCCTGCCGGTCAACCGGAAAGGAGTTTTCTTGAAGTAGATTCTCTTGGGGGTTTCGGACCCGGCCCTGCTCACGCTTTCCGGGACCGATAAGCAATTTAGAGAGGCTCAACAACAATGGAACCGGCGCTTATCCTGAAGTACATCATCCTTACGTGCGTAACGCTGGGCATTGCAGGGCTTGCCCGGTGGGCACGGAAACATCCCAACCGGTCCAAGGAACATCCGGAACGGGTACGGGTGCCCAAAATAGTGCCGATTATCGGTTGGCTATTTCTCACCGTTGGGCTGCTCATGGGGCTACTGTCCCTGGCTACACCCGATATGCCTCTCGGCGCCCATATTGCAGCGTGGTGCATTTTCGCGGGCGGAATGTTCTTTCTGGTGATGTACCGAAACTTCTACATTGTTCCGGGCGCCCATGAAGTAGCGTTCCGGACCGCCGTGTTCGGTTCCGAACATGTGCTTCCCTACAGCGATATAGCCCGCTATAGCCTGCGGGCATCGTATGGGCAGCAGATTCTTTCGATTAAGTCCATTCACGGCACCAGGCTCAGTGTCAATATCAGAACATTTGACGTGGCACCTTTGCTGCGGGCCATCGATTATCACCAGGTCACCGGCCGCTGGCCTGACCGCGTTGAAGTAACCCGCCAAACGCAGCCGGGACGGGGCTCCGAGTAGATCTAGAGCCCCGTCCCGTCTACGGCTGGGATTAGGAAACCGGAGCCAGCTCCGGGTAGTCCGTGTACCCGGCGGCGCCGTCGGTGTAGAAGGTGGTGTAGTCCAGCTCGTTCAGCTCCAGGTCCTCCTGCCAGCGGCGGGCCAGGTCCGGGTTGGCGATGGCGGGACGGCCAACGACGACGGCGTCAGCCAAGTCCTCCGCCAGCAGGGAGACGGCGTCGTCGCGGGTGGTCAGAACGCCGAACCCGGTGTTCA
Source organism: Arthrobacter sp. UYP6 (assembly GCF_040547315.1). Taxonomy (NCBI): domain Bacteria; kingdom Bacillati; phylum Actinomycetota; class Actinomycetes; order Micrococcales; family Micrococcaceae; genus Arthrobacter; species Arthrobacter sp. UYP6. The sequence continues at coordinate 103,623 of NZ_JBEPPM010000004.1, read as the reverse complement.
GCAGCACCGGACCGGCAAAGCGTCGGCGCAGTTCCTGAACCAGATCATCGGCCGGGTCGGCGTGCAGGATGGACAGGTAGGCCGGCTTCAGCGGGGCAATGCCGTCCACCAGGGCCGTGTAGGTGGCCAGTACATCTGCGCGGTCGGTTTCCAGCACGTCCTGGATGTTGTGTTCCGGGGAGATCCGGATGCCGGTGTGCTCGGCGCCTATGGCCTCGACCACGGCGTGGAAGGTTTCCAGGACAAAGCGGGCACGGTTTTCCGGGGATCCGCCGTAAGAATCCGTGCGGACGTTGGAGATCGGGGAAAGGAATTCGTGCAGCAGGTACCCGTTGGCACCGTGCAACTCAACGCCGTCGAACCCTGCCTTCATGGCATTGCGGGCGGCGGAGACGAAGTCCGCCGTGACGCCGGGGAGCTCGGCCTCGGTGAGGGCGTGCGGCACCGGGTAAGGCTGCTTGCCCTCGTAGGTGTGGGCATCGCCTTCGAGTGCGATAGCGCTGGGTGCCTCGGCACCACGGCCGCCGTTGATGTTCTCATGGGCCACGCGCCCGGAGTGCATCAGCTGGGCCACAATCCGGCCGCCGGCAGCGTGCACGGCGTCGGTGACGCGCTTCCAGCCGGCAACGTGCTCCTCGGTGACCAGGCCCGGCATCCGGGTGTTGCCCTGACCGGTGAAGGAGGGGTAGATGCCTTCGGACACGATCAGGCCCAGGGAAGCGCGCTGGCGGTAGTAGTCCACCATGATGTCGGTGGGGACGCCGTTGAGGTCGGCGCGCATGCGGGTCAGCGGTGCCATGACAAGGCGGTTGGGCAGTTCCATGGCGCCGACGGTCAGGGGGGTAAACAGGTTCACTGGTGAGGGTTCTTTCTGTCGCTCGCGTCAGGACCTGAGATGCCCTGAGCTGAAGTTCGTATACCCAGCGACAACCCGCGGCAGGACCTTGGCTATTCCGCGAAGCGTGCGACGTCACATTCAAAGCGCCAGAATTCCTCCAAGAACAAGGGGAAACACTACAAAGACACCCAGGAAGGCGACTACGGCGGCCCGCCCCTTGGAATTTCCTACGTTCACCGTCAGCCCGGTTCCAGCCCCTTCTCTTTTGGGAACCAGGATGTGGGGATTATCAGGGTTGTTGTAGAGGCCTCCCGCTATCCACAGCTTGTCCTCTTCCTGCTCTTCAGCGGTGGGCATCACGCCGTTCTTCTGGGCTGTCCTGCGTGCCCAGCGGGTAGAGAGGGCGTAGGACGCTGCTACAACACCGAGGATCAGGGCGATCAGGATCAGCACCGGCCCCACGGGAAGGCTGTCCGGATTTTGCCACCCCGCCACAGCCAGCACACCCACAAGGGCTGCGATCAGGGCGGACGCTCCTCCCATCGCAGCCACTGTGCCGCAGATAGTGCCTTCCCGGCGCCAGAGCTCCCACTTCGTGGCGTTGTTGCTCGGGGGAACCATCAGGGGAACGGCAACAGTGATCAGGGCCAGAAAGACGCTGGTGCCGGCCCCGATTAAGAGAGGGGCGAAGACTGAACCGAAGGATTTATCAGCCCAGGCATCGGGTGCACCGCCCGCTCCCCAGTGGGTTGGAATCGTTTCAGGCAGCGACGCATAAATCATGGCACCGTAAACAAAACACGGTATGAGGATTACCGCCGGCACGATATGAATCAGCCAGACGCCGGCGCGGCCCCGTGCAATTCTGGCATCAGTGTCAGCTTCCATGATTTCACCCTAACCCGGTATGAGGGTGTTATTTAGGACGTCCTCAAGCGAGGAGCTCACGCGGGGAGATTACCTAACTCCTCCAACGAATTCAAGGGTCGTTAAAGAACAAGGGTCGTTAAAGAAATTGTCCGATCCACCGCCCATGCGGTGGATCGGACAATCAGGGTTGATTACTTGGATGGATCAGGACGCAACGGCTTCGACGATTTTCTCGTCTCCTTCGTTGATGGCCTTCACCACTGCATCGTAGTCACCCTTGTCGATGGCCTTATTGACCTTCTTGGCGGCCTTGTTGACGGCGTTGTCCACGCGGTCCAGATAATGGTCGTCCACCACGGCAACGAGCGCCGAGGAGCCCGGTGGCAGCCATTCGTCTGCCTCGACGCCGATTTTCTTCTCCTCGTGGCGTTTTGCGATGGCGCCGGCGCCGGCGCCGATCGCAGCACCGATCACTCCGGACAGCAGCAGCGGCGGAGCGAACAAGCCAACCACAAGCCCGGCGATGGCACCGGCTGTGGTGCCGCCGCCCACCAGCGTGCCTCCGTGCTCCTTGACGTTGACCCGGCCTGAGTCGTCCCGGGAGAGGACAACGGCCGCCACCACGCCTTCGTCCATGCTCTTAATGGTCTTGAAATCCTCTGACGCCGACCCTGCATCGCTGTACGACGACACGAACAGGGTGTAGTTGTGCTCTGACATATTGTGCCTTCCAGTTGGTTTCTGCCGGTGCTGGCGGCCACCCGCATCTTGACGCGGCTGTGTTGATCCGGGCGAACCGGGTTAGAAGAACGCTATTCCCGCCGGCCGCGCACGGGCAGTCTCCGAGGGCACTTAGCAGGGAAGATTCCCCAGCGGGAGGACAGGCGGGTGAGTTTCCGCTACCCTGTGGCCCCCAGGGTCCCGGATCGGGCCACGGCGGGGCACTGCCAGCTAAGGATCAGTGGCCGGTTGCTGCCATCCGCCGCGGTGGGTCATTGACGGAGCCACCGGCTCCGGCGCTTTCCAGACGACAATCAGTAGCGTCGCCAGTGGACCAAGCAGCAACGAAACGAGGAACCAGGTCCACCGGGAGCGGTTCTTCTGTTCAGCGAGACCGGCGTTGACCACAGCAACTGTGAACCAGAAGGTGCCTGAGCTGACGTATTCATCCATCGTGCCACCCAACCACAGACGGCGTGGTTCCGCCGGGAGGTTACGCGCCCCCTTGGCGGGGCAGTGACCACCGGCGGCTATAAAACCCTCGGCTATAGGCAGACACCCCTCTATCAGCCCAGTCGGGCACGGCCGGGCGCGGTCGCTCGCCGAGAAGACTTTTTCCCAGGCAGGGCCTGCTGTAGCCGGCGTCGGCTGTCCCGGTCGGACCTCAATGACGGTCCCGTCACGGGTGCCCATGAGGGCGGCGCCTTCGGTCACGTGCAGGGTCTGGCCCCTGGCATGGGAGTGCCAGGCCGTCCGTGCTCCGGGCATGAAGCGGACCTTGCTGACGATCATCCGCTGGCTGGAATTGGACACTACGTTCTTCCGGGCAATGGCGGGAGTCTCTGCGGACACATCTCTCATCGACAGTGCCTGTGCCGGGACATAATGAACCCATGAAACTCGATGAACTGCTCGCAGCGTTGAACGCCGGCCAGGCCATAACCGCCGGCTCGCCCCTGCATGAGGCCATGCACCATGCCAGCCAGAGCGCCATGCGGGTCACCGGCGAACTCAACACCGGCTATCACGAACCGGCCCAGGTCCGGGAACTGCTGGCCCGGCTGATAGGAAAGCCGGTGGATGAAACCGTCACCCTGTTCCCGCCGTTCTCGGCCGACTTCGGCAGGAACATCACCCTGGGAAAGCGGATCTTTATCAACGCCGGCTGCCGGTTCCAGGACCAGGGCGGAATCAGCATCGGCGACGACTGCCTGATCGGCCACAACGCGGTACTGGCGACGCTCAACCACGACCTTTCACCCAGCCGCCGGGCGGACATGCATCCGGCGCCCATCACGCTTGGCCGGAACGTCTGGCTTGGATCCAATGTCACGGTGCTGCCGGGGATAAGTATCGGCGACGATTCAGTGGTGGCCGCCGGCGCCGTGGTGACCCGGGATGTGCCGGCCGGGTCTGTGGTGGTCGGCTCGCCCGCCCGGGTTATCCGCAGCGTCGGTGGCTAGGGCCAACATTGGGATACTGGCGGGCACCGCCGCTGCGCGCTTGCATGGGTGGGAAGAGCACCGGCGGCCGCGCCGGGCCTAAGGAGCGCATCATGGCGGTGTCAGATTCCCGGCCTGGCAGCTCGGTCCGCACGGCCTGGCCTGCCTGCAGCTGGGGCATTCCAAGGCAGTGATTGTTGCGGCTTTGGTTCAGTGCTTCTCTTATGTGGGCTTCCCGCGAGCCGTCGCCGCCATCCGTGCGGTGAAGGATCTCTAGCCTGCGGGTTGGTGGCTGCTGTTCTGTGTTCCCCCGGATAGCCCCCTGCCAATGGAGTGTCCGGTATCGCCCGAATTGACTGATACCCCCTAGGGGTATAGTTTGAGGGCAAGATTTCGGAGAAAACACGTAGCGGAGAGGGGGACAAGATGCATCGGGCACGACAGCCTGCGTTCCTTGCGCCCTTCGCTGCCGCCGCTGTACTGTTCCTGGGCTTGGTTGCCGTCATTGCCGGCATCCTCGGGATGCACATGTTCAGTGCCTCCCACCATGAACCGGCAACCGCCGTCGCGGCCTTCGCCGCTGCTCCCGGGGAGCTGTCCGCAGAACTTGGTCCCGCCGTCGGCCCGGGCATAAGTACGCATCCGGCAGCCGACGCCGGAACACACCATCCGGCCGACGGCGGGGTGCAGCCTGATTGCTCCGAGCCGTGCAGCCAGGACCAGGGGCATGCGGGCAGCGTCTGCACGCTCATGATCTTTGTTCTCGTTCTGCTCCTGATGCCCAAAGCGCTGTCCCTGCGCGGACGTTTCTCTTCCGGGCTGCGGCGCGTCAGGCCCGCCCAGGCATCGGTCCCGCAGACACCGTCCCTCCTTCAGCTCTGCATCAGCCGCACGTAAAAATACGCCGGGTCCTTCGCGCCGAGCCGCGAAGGCCTCCGGTGTGCCCGTGAACCGGCCGGCACCGGAGTAAGCGCAATGCCAAAATGCAGAGACTTTCGAAGGACAAACCAACGTGAAGCGTTCACCAGCAATTTCAGCAACCGCCCTGGCCGCCGTCGTTTTCCTGGCCGGCTGCGGCACGGATGCCGGCTCCGAACAGGCGGGGGACACCATGCCCGGCATGGATCACGGCAGCATGTCGCATGCGCCGTCCTCCAGTGATGCCACCGGACACAACAGCGCAGACACAATGTTTGCGCAGATGATGATGGTGCATCATCAGCAGGCGGTGGAGATGAGCGAGATGGTGCTGGCCAAGGACGGACTGGATCCGGAGATCGTCCGGCTGGCCGAAAACATCAAGGCCGCTCAGGGGCCGGAGATCGAGACCATGAGCACCTGGCTCCGAAACTGGGGCGAACCGGCCCACATGTCCGGCGAGATGCCCATGGACGGCATGATCAGTTCCGAGGGCCTGGCACAGCTCCAGGCAGCCCAGGGAACCGAAGCCAGCCGCCTGTTCCTGACGCAGATGATCGCCCACCATGAGGGCGCCGTCGCCATGGCGGAAGAGGAAGCGGCGAACGGCTCCAACCCGGAGGCTGTTGAGCTGGCTACCTCGATGGCCTCCGGACAGGGGACGGAGATCCAGAAGATGAACGGCCTTCTCGCCGCCCTCTAATCCCGGATCCTCCCCGATGTGCCGCTGGCGACAACTAGGCCGCCGGCGGCACCTCGGCCGGCCCGGTCATCCGCAGCATTTGCAGCCAGGGCAACCCGGGTGTGGAGAAACCTGTCCGCTATGCTCTGGTCTGTTGGATTCAGCTCCCGGTGTGGACCGGGCTTACCGGGGGATGCTTGTGATGCAAAACGTTGGTGCTCCAAAGATGCGACGTTATTTTGCCGGAACAATGTCTGCGGCCGCAGGGATTGTGCTCTCGCTCGGGCTGGCCGGGTGCACTTCGGAACCGCCTGCCGCAGCTGAGACACCAACCGCCACGGCGACGACGGAATCCACTGCCACCGCGACTCCGGCTCCGGACACCAAGCCGTCCCTGGTTGGGGAAACCGTCACCGACTCGTTCGGTAACCCGGACTTCTACATCACCGCCGACGGCGACACCCTGGCGATGGTGGCGGAGGTATATGGGTTTTCGGAAGCCAAGGTCGCCGGGTTTAACGAACTCCAGCCCGGGACGCCGTTGGCGCCGGGCACTCGGCTTCGGCTGCTGGCGGCCGGTCCCGGCATCGGCGCCATGGGGGCCGCCACGCAGGACGCGAACGGAACCATCGTGTCTGATGACACCCTGGAAGGGATCACCTACCGGTTCAACCTGACCGGAGACCAGCTCGCAGAGGCCAACAAGGTGCCGTACGTGCACGAGGTGGGCAACGTCTACTTTGTGGAACCCGGGCGCACCATCGCACTGCAGAAGAACCCGGTGGACGGCCGGTCCGGCACAGGAAAGGCCGTTCGGAACTCCTGGGACACGGGCGTCTTCTACACCACGGTCGACGGCGATTCCCTGGACAGCGTGGGCTATCAGTTCCGCGTCGGCACGGCCGAGCTGCTGCAGTACAACCCCGCACTCGTTGAGAGCGCACCGATTCCTGCCGGCACCACGCTCCGGCTGATTCCGGGCGATCTGGCGGTCAACGGCGCCCGGGGAACATATACCGCGGATGCCGACGGCGTCCCGCTGACCTACACCACGGTCCCCGGCGACACCGAACGCGGAATTTCGGCCCGCTTCGGTGTCACGGCTCTGTATGACGCCAACCGGGACCCGACCGAGAGCGTTCCCGTCTGGTACCAGTACGTGGACGTGATATCCGATGAAATTGCCCCCGGCCAGACCATCAGCCTTTCCTTGGACCAGCCGATCAACTCACCCGGCGCCTAAGTCCGTCCGAACAGCGGTCTACCCGCTTGCACCCAGTACCGGTTTTCCCGGAATGTAGCCGCGTTGCGGAAAGTCTAGGAGTCATAGGAGAGAGACGCCGACAGCTCGCGATGGGAGTCGATCTGGCTCTGAATGGTGGCAAGCTTCTGTTCGACGTTGGCCATGACGTCTGCCCCGGCGACGAACCGAAGCGGAGAGGGTAACCAAGGCTTGGGCGAGTTTCCTGGGGTCCCGTCTCTGCTGGCCGGGGCGGCACAGAACTCCTGACCGATCAGCCCGGCAGCCGGGGTGATGGTGATGACCCGGCTCCAGCGCTGCTTGCGCATCACCGGCAGCACCGCGCGGGTGACGTTCGTGGGACCAAAGAAGTTCGTCTCCATCTGGGCCCGGAATTGCTCGGGGCTGATGTGCTCGAAGAACCCGGCGTAGAAGTTTGGGCTGCCAAGGCTGCCCGGGCAAGGTCCTGCCGAAGGTTTAGTCGAGCCGAAGCGGGAACTGCTGGAACTGTGCTTTTGCGGCGATCGTGGGGTTCCCCAACTTGTCATAGTGATCTATGCCAGGCCATTTCCTTTTGTAATTGACCTGTTTCGGTGAACAGCCGCACTTGGTGAGTCGAGGCCAGGGCCAGCGCAAGGTCACTGGTTTCGGCTGAAGCAAAACCGGCCTTTTGCCAAAAGGGGCCGGACCTTCGGCTAAACAGCCATGCTCGTTGGACGCCGGAGTCCGCGGCACGATCCATCGCAAACCGTGCGAGCTTCAGGCCGACTCCTGAGCCTCGGCGAGAGGAGTCCACCGCAACACTTCGGATCAGCGCATGGCTGCCGTCAGCGCTGATCTCATATCCGGTTGTTGCGAACACGTCGCCTGTCATCTCGTCGCGGGCAATCCATAAAAACACTGACGGCGAATCGAGGCCGCTGAGGGTCAAATCCGCTTTTTGCAGGAATCCTACAATGTCATCCATATCTGCGGCGGCCGCAGGAACAAGGGTGATCACTGGTCCGCGCAGCCGCGCGCAACCGATTCCAGATGCTCGTTGTACTCACGCCACCACGTTTGGCTTCCGGCGGCCATGTTGTCGTTTCCATCCCGGTGCCCAACGCTGCCGTCGGCCAACTCTCGCACTATGTCTGCGTGGCCGGCATGCCGATGCGTTTCGGCTGTCACATGTACCAAAATGCGGGCGAGACTGACAGGGTTGCTCGCCTCGCGCCACCAGGGCACGTAGCCGGAAGCGTCAAGGGGCAGCTGGGAGATCGTCGTGTCGGCGTGTTCCCACACCCGTTGGTAGAGGCCAACAATCTCTTTGCAGGACTCCTCAGGCTTCGCCCACATGTCCGCATTCGGCGCGGCGTCGGGCGAAAGCCAGGATATTTCTTCGGCGAATGGCCGGTTGAAGACCACACCGAAGTACTCGGCTTCGACTCCTGCCAGATGCTTTACCAAGCCGAGAAGATTCGTGCCGGTTGGCGTCAGGGGGCGGCGTAAATCATATTCCGTCAAGCCCTCAAGTTTCCAGACCAGCGCATTACGGCCCTCCTGTAAATACCGCTGCAATTCCGCCTTTGCAATATCGCTCATGGGTGCCAGCTTGGAGTAGCAGGCCGCCGATGGCAAACCGGCGACGTCAGCAGCAGGAAGGGAATCTTCTAGCACTGAAGAGTACGCGGTTGACATCACAGCGATTAGCCGGTGGAGACGTCTTCGTCGTCGCGTGCTGTCCGCAGCGGTGAGGCGATCGCAATGACCAGTGCAATCGTGAAAACACCGATGATGAGAACCAATGCGGTTCTCTCCCCAAGCAACATCGAGGTTGCGCCCCCAACCACTGCACCGATGGCACCAAACGTGCGGTTGGCGGACCGCATAATTCCATTCACCCGGCCAAGAAGCACGTCCGGCGTTAGCCCCTGACGCAAGCTCATTTCGTTCGCATTCTCCAGACCTCCAGCGAAGCCTTGGAGTGCGAATGCGCTAAAAACTAACACCATGGCACCGATGTCCGGCTGCGTTCCACTTCCGGCAGGCGCTAGAACGAGGAGGGTCCAAGCGAGAGGGTAAAGGGCTCTGCTCACGGCAATCGTCGGTCCTGATCCGAACCGCTCACCTGCGCGTGAGGCAAAACTTGCGCCGGTCAGGGTGGCTACCCCTCCCACCGTAAACAGCAACCCATACATGAGCGAGGTAAATCCCAGGGTTCGGAGAGTGAAGACCGCCAGGACAGTGAGAGCAGCGGCGTTCCCAATAAACCAGACGTGCGTTGACGCAGCTAAGGGGGCCAGAACGCGATGGCGATAGGTCCACCGTAGGCCTTCGGCAATCTCGCGCCGTATTGATCGCGGGCCTGTTTCCCGACCAATCGATGCCTTCAGATCGAGACCAGCAATCAGCACGGCATCGACGACATACGTCACAGCATCCACAACGATGGCCAAAGGCGCCCCGAAACTACCAACCAAGAATCCGCCGAGACCCGGGCCAACGGTCTGTGCCCCCGCCTCGGCTTGATCGAGACGTGCGTTGGCCGAGCGCAACGCACGCCGCTCCACGATCTGCGGCAGAATCGATTGAGCGGCGGCGAAACCGAAGACAGAGAATCCGCCGAACAGCAACAACAGCGCAATGAGAACCCACAGGTGAAGCACCCCAAGAGCCCAGCAGGTGGGTATGAGGGCGAGGCTTAGCGCCCGCCCGAGGCTCGCCCACACAAGTACCCGCTGCCGCTGCCATCGATCGACAAACACGCCAGCGAAGAGGCCCAGCAGTGCATATGGAATGAACTGGGACGCGTTGACGAGTCCGACCTCCAGTGCGCTGGCTTCGAGGTCTTCGACGACCAACACTGGGATTGCCACCGCGGTCAAGGCGGTACCGAATGCGCCAACGGTCACGGCGGAAAAATAACGGGAGAACCTCGGATTGCTGAACGAGCCGGTGATCAATTTATCTGGCACTTATCAACCCCCAGGGTGTGGGAAAGCAACCTTCCGAGCCGGCCAGCAGACCGACGGATTCGGGTCCCGGCGGGCAGCCGCCGTCATTGTTGATGATTGCACACCGTTATGACAGGGGAGGGAATGATCCAGCGATTCAGAATTTTCTTTCCACCCGGGAGCCACATAATGGATATGGAGATCCAATTGATCAATGACGGCGACGGCCTTGCGGTCATTGGAGACCCGGGCGCGGTCGAACGATTCCTTGTTTCCGAGAATCTGCCGTCCAAGTATCTTGGCCTGCACCGGCTCGGTCCAACACTGGGCAAAGCTGCCGGGGTGGCAGAGCTCGTGGCTACGGCCGAGCCATCCTGCAGCGCACCGGGCTGCCGGACGCGGCGGAAACCCTTGATAGTCAGATACGGCCCGAGGGGTCTTGCCAGAAAATCTCCGGCATGGTGAACAAGGCAGTCAAGAACCGGGTAGCCCTGGAAAAGTTGTCGCCAGTTTTTACGCTCCGGGACCTTCCCCCTACTACTCACGGGGCTTCCGCCGGACACTAAGTCCAAGAACCTCGATACGGCGGAGCAGTTTGTCCCCACGACCCGACCGGTCACGGGACGTGCCGTCAGCGGACACTTCAGAAGTGCGAACAAGCACACTCAAGTCCCGGAAAGGCATCCCCATGAGACTTCCTTCATCCCCTCGACGGCGATTCTCCGCAGTTCTCGCCGTCGGCATTCTGATTCTGGTGACCGGGACAGGCGCATTCGCCGCATCCCCGGTCTCCAATCCCCAGCTCAGTCCTGCTGCGCCCGCTGTGGCGAACGACAAAACAGGCCCTCAGTTCTACAGCGGACTGAGCGTTGATGTCCGGGATGACGTTTCCGGGGACGTCTACGCGTCCGGCCAGAGGATCACCATCGACGGAAACGTCACGGGTGACGTCATAGCAGCCGGCCAAACGATCATCATCAACGGAAACGTTGACGGAAATGTGCGTATCGCAGGACAGGACGTCACCATCAACGGGGACGTTTCGCGCAGCGGCACGATCTTCGCTGCGAACGTCGACGTGACCGATACCGGCTCATTCGGAGAGGACCTGGTGGGAGCCGCGGGCGCTATCGACATAACCGGGGCAGTCGGGCGTGACGTAGAGGTAAGCGTTGGAACCCTCACCATCGACGGACCGGTTGGCGGAAACCTTACGTACACCTCCGATACTGAAGCAAGCATCGCCCAGGACGCCGTCAGCGGTACCGTGGAGCGCATCGCGCCCCAGACAGCTCCCGAGCCGACGCTGGGTGAGCGATTCGTCGCTTGGCTGCTCGGGCTGCTCTATTCGCTGGTCGCGTTGAGCATCATCACGGTGCTCACGGGATGGCTCCTCCCACGCCTGCTGCACCGTGTTACAGACCAACTGGTGCCAAGGCCGTGGAAGGCTCTGCTCGTTGGTTTCGTGGCATCCATCGCCGTTCCACTCGTGTTGCTTTTAGCTCTGATCACCGTCATTGGAGCGCCCCTTGCGCTGGCGGGGGCGCTGGTGTGGATAACGCTCACCCTCGCAACCTTCGTCTTCGGCTCGTATTACATCGGAAGGCTCCTGTTCCGCGGCAACCAGCATCCCGTGATCAAAGCGCTCGTTGGCGGCCTGATCCTCATTGTCGCGCTGCATATCCCGTGGCTGAACATCGTCGTATGGCTGGCCATGGTGTTCCTTGGCCTCGGCGCGCAGCTCCTGGCAATCTATGACCGGCGGCCGTGGCGCCGGACGCCGATGACCGAAACCCTGCCGCAGCCCCGTTAACCGGGTGTTCAGGGATTGCGGCATCCACTGCCGCCGCAGCGGACTTTCCATCCCGCAGCGGGAACTGCTGGGACTCTGCGCTTTTGCCGCGATCGGCGGCACGTCCGCGCAGCTTGGGCCGCACGGCCGGGCCTGCCAATCGCACCCGGGGGAGTCCGCGGCCAACAGCGCCGCGTCTTCGCCAACCCCTATAAATGCTCCAGACGCCGATGCTAGCGTGAAGCAGAGATTGAATCGCTGTAGGGCTGCGGCCTTACAGGAAGGAGATCGACATGACCCGGAAACTCCACGAATTTGCTGACCTTTACCGGCGGAAGGGGCCCTGGTGCGTCGCGTATGTCGACGCTTCAGCTGGGGCCACAGACAGCATGGAAGCCGCCGAGGTCCGCCCGGGCGATGTCAGGAGGGCGCTGGCTAAACAGGGCGCCTCACCGCAGGACCAGGAAGCCGCGGAAACTGCGGTACTTCCCGCCGACGGATTTCCTTCCCCGGTGTCGCGGTACCTCCTCGTCCAGGAGGGCACGGTGGCTTTGAACGAAGTCCTGCCCGGACCGCTGGTGTTGCCGGAGCGGGTCTCGGTTGACCCTATTCCGGATCTCCTGCCGCTGCTCAAACACCGTCCCGAAGAGCTGCCCTATATTGTCGCGGAAGTCTCCCGGGAGGACGCTGAGATCCGCCTGCAGTTCGTGGGCCACGGCGGCTCCGCCGTCGAGGATGTGGAGGGGGAGAAGGAGGACATCACCAAGCTCCCCGCAGGCAGCTGGTCACAGGACAAGTTCCAGCGGCAGACCGAGCAGATCTGGCGGCGCAACGCGGATCAGGTTGCCGAGGAGATCGACCGGATTGCCGACAGCAGCGGAGCCAGGCTGATCGTGCTCGCCGGTGACGTCCGGGCGCGGGGACTCGTACGGGACCAGCTCTCCGAAGCCCACAAATCACTGGTCAGCATGATCGATTCCCACATGCCCACGGCCGGGGCTGCCCGCCGAAGTTTCGAGGACAAAGTACAGGAACGCATTGCCCTGCTGTGGGCTGCAGAGCAGGAACAGATCATGGATCGGCTGGCTCAACAGCAGGGCCAGGCCAACCCTGAATCCGTCACCGGCTTCGGCGCGGTGCTGAACGCCCTCCAGCAGGCTCAAGTGGAGGTCCTGATCATTGATGACAGCGCGCTGGTCGACCATCACCTGCTGGCTCTCGGCGCCGAACCCTGGGTGGCCAGTGCCCCGGAGCAGTCCCTCGGCGCCGAGGTGCTGGGCAAGGTCCCGGCCCCGGCGGCGTTGATCCGTGCGGCAGCGCTGACCGACGCCAGTCTTCTGTTGGTGCCCGACGGCGTCCTGCCCCACGGTGTCGACGTCGCTGCCCTGCTCCGCTGGCCAACGGGCCCGGAAGCTCCCGTAAGCTGACACGCGTCACGGGGCGTTAGCGGCGGCGGAGGCCGAATCCTGGAGAACCAGTCCTCCAGCCACCCGGATAGCCAGCTGGACGGACTGGCTGACTTCATCGATTCCATCGACGCGCCGGACGCCGGCGTCGATCCGCTGGTCGAAGTTCTCGTGCGCCGCTCACAGGCGCCGGCCCCCGCCCTGGACGCCGTAGTAAACGTGCAGCGCGAGAGCGGGCAGCTACTCGGTGTCCGCCGTATTAACGCCGTCCTCTGCCCCGGATTCCAGTTGGACAAGAACGGGGAAGTCCACAAGGTCATCCCTGCACTGATTCAGGTGGCCTGCCAAGCCCGCCGCAGCGACGAGGATCCGCCTCCCGTCGGTTACCTCGACGGGATCCACATGCTGCAGCCGGTGCAGGGTCACCGCGAGGATCACCAGATCCGCGTCTGCCACGGTGTCGCTGGTCCCCTTCGGCTCGGCACCCGGGGTGACGATTTCGGCCATCAGCGCCAGCTGCGCGGGGTCCCCGGAGGCGGAGAGCGAAACCCGGTCGCCGGCGTCGAGCAGTGAGCGGGCGACGGCGGTGCCCACCCGTCCCGCGCCCACCAGGGCGACGTGCAGGTTCCCAGAAGGGGAGGGGATTCTCTGGCCGGGGGAGTCTGGCGGGGTGCTGGGCAGATGCGTGGTCATGCTTGCTGCAATCCGGCCTCCGCCGCCGGCATTCCCGGGACCGCTTCGCCACGGCGGTCAGCCCTGACCATGGTCAAGGGGTCACGGTGACACTTTCTGTTCCACAGTTCAGCAGCAGCTTTCCTTCGGCTGCAGTCAGTTGGCAGTGGCGGTTTCTGAGGCGGGGGACCCCGCTCAGCTCGGTGGCCTGCCGGTTCCAGACGTAGTGGAACCTGCCGTGCTCGGTGTAGATGTCCACGCTGTCACTGTCAAAACCGTCCTGCGTCACCACGATGGACTGCCCGTTGGCGGCTTCAAATCTCGTCTGGTGGCCGGTTCCCACGTGATCAGGAAAACTACGAGCGCGTGTGAGGGAGGAAATCATGGACGCCAAGCGGACAGATGAGATCTGGATTCTGGGAGCGACGGGTAATGTCGGCAGGGCTCTCGCCGGGCGGCTCACTGCAGCAGGCATCTCCGGAGTGGTTCTGGTGGGCAGATCGACGGAGCGGCTCGCCGCGGTCGCCGACACTCTCGACGGCTCTGTCCGGACGCAGCGGCTTGCAGGCTTCGCTGATCCGTCCCGCCCTCCCGCTGCTGTCCCTGCTGCTGAAGATCCCGTCGATGAGGCGCAGGATGATCACCTCGATGGCGGCAAGCAAGACTCGAAGGGCGCCGCGCCCCCGCCCGCACTCGTGGGGACACGCCGTCGCTGACTGGCCTGACGGCACCCGCCGCGAGAGCTGGCTGCGCGCCGACGATGCCATGGACTACACCGCCGACGTACTCACCGTCGTCGTCCGCGCCCTCCGCAACGGAACGGCGCCCCGCGGCGCCTACACACCTGCCGCTGCCCTGGGGTCCGGCCTCGCCACCGACGCTGGAGCAACCTTCCTGGACGATTGAGGAGTAGTCGGTTGACGTCCGCGAAACCGAGTCAGGCGCCTTGCAGGGTGCGTTTGCGCGCATAGGCCCGTGCCGCGCGGACCCGGTCGCCGCAGCGGGTCGAGCACCATTGCCGCCGTGCGTGCGTGCGGAGGAAGAACCTGTCACACGAATCCGCTTCGCAGGGCGCGAGCTGTGCTGCCTGCTCGCCGCTGAGCAGTGATGCGGCGTCGTCGGCGATGACCGCCATGACGTGCTCAACAACCTGGGTCACGGGGTGATCGGCGGAACGGAGAAATCCTGCCGCGGGATCAAACCGCAGCAGCAATGTGCCCGGGGCGGAAGTGAGCGCGCGGTTCACGGCGTCCACGGCCGCCGCCGGCGGAGCCTCACCCGCAGTGAAGGCAGTGAACAGATCACGCAGGTCCGCGCGCAGCGCTGCCAGCCGGCCCCGGCAGTGTTCGTACAGCACGGCATCGGGCGCAATGAGTCCGTGAGCCTTCAGCCAGGCCACCGCCGCCTCAGGGGTGGCCAGCTCATCATAGGTCTTACCCCCGGGCTGCAGCCCGGCGCTGTTGATCAGCGCGAGGCTGGGATGCTCCTGGGCTCCCGGTGCGGCTGCGGGTACAGATTCGGACATGTTTCTCATGGTAGCAGTTTCATTTAACCGTGAGACGCCTGTTAGGGTCTTATCACGCTTAAAACTGCACGTTTCCATGAGGAGTTGGTATGCACCACGGTCGATCTTCCGGCACGGCGCCGTTCACGTTATCCGTCCTGTCCGCAGGCGGCACGGGAGTGGGAATGACCGCTGAGGAAGGCCTTAAAGCGGTAATTTCGCTCGCCCGTACCGCGGACCGCCGGGGCTATCACCGGTTCTGGATGTCCGAACACCACGCGATGGGAGCAACCTCCGTGTCGTCCCCGCAGCTGATGGTTGCCCGGCTCATCGCCGAGACTGCGGCCATCCGCCTCGGCGCCGGCGGAGTCATGCTGCCCAACCATTCACCGCTGCTGATTGCCGAGCAGTTCGGGATGCTGGAGGCCCTCGCCCCGGGCCGGATCGACCTGGGCGTGGGGCGCGCACCCGGAACGGACGGCGCCACGGCTGCGGCCTTGCGGCGGGGTGCAGATGCCAATGACGAATTTCCGCAGCAGGTGCTCGAACTGGAGGGGTTCCTTCGGGACGAGTTCCCGTCCGACCACCCGTACCGGCACGTCCATGCGGTGCCCGGCCCCTGGCAGGCCAAGGAAAACCGGGTAACACCGTCCCCGGCCCTTCCGGAAATGTGGATCCTGGGTTCCTCTCCCTATTCGGCCCGGCTGGCCGGGCAGCTCGGCCGGCCGTACGCCTTCGCCCTGCAGTTCGGCGACGCCGACATCGACACCGCTCTGCAGCTGTACCGGGACAGCTTCCGGCCCTCCGACGTACTCGCTGAGCCGCAGACCCTGGTGAGCGTGCCCGTGGCCATCAGCGACGACGCGGCGGAGGCAAAACGGCAGGCGGCAACGTCGGCCATGGCGATGCTGCGGATGTTCAAGCGGGAAGGCTACCTGCTCCTGCCCCCGACTGAGGTCGACGCCTATGAGGCCACCCTGCAGGAGCGGCAGATCCTCGACTCCTACACCAACCGCAGTTTCCACGGGAATGCCGCTGCCGTGGCCGACCGCCTGGAAGCTCTCTGGAAGCGCACCGGCGTCGATGAAGTGATGCTCGTTGTCGGCGGCCACTCGACAGAACTCGACGAAGAAGGCCTCAACCTCCTCGCCGACCACTACTCGCTGCCCCGCCCGGCCACGTTGCCGGCAGCCAGCTAGTGCACCTGCTCAAAAATGTCAGCCATTCCCGCTCAACAAGCTCAGGAGATCTCCATGACCACACCACGCCGCGCCCTAATTGTCATTGACGCCCAGCAGGAGTACTTCGACGACGGACTGCTTCCGATCCAGTATCCGAACCAGGATGATTCAGTCGCCGTCATCCAATCCGCTGTTAAGGAGGCACGCGCGGCCGGGGTGCCGGTGGTGCTCGTTCAGCACGAACTTCCGGTGGAAGCACCCGTGTTTGCTTCCGGCTCGCCGAGCTGGCAGAACCACCCCGGCGTGGCCGCCCATGAGGAGAACGCCGCAAAGCGCATCAGCAAGCAGTTCTCCAGCATCTTTGCCGGCACGGATCTGGAACCCTGGCTGCGGGAGCAGGGGATCGACACCATTACCCTGGCTGGCTACATGACCAACAACTGTGTGGTCGCTTCCGCTGCGGCCGCCGAGCCCCTCGGCTTCACCGTCGAGGTCCTCTCCGACGCGACCGGTGCCATCGATCTGGCCAACGAGGCCGGCGCCGCACCGGCACGCCAGGTCCATGAAACCCTCATGGCGCTGCTGCACTCCAACTGGGCTGCGGTTGCCGACGCCGAGACCTGGACCGCGGCGCTGCGGGCGGGGGAGCCGCTGGCCAAGAGCGACCTCGTCACCTCCGCTGCCCAGGGACGCGGCGCCTAGGCGCCAGCGCCCGCATAACGACGACGGCTCCTCCACGGCTTGTGTGTGTGGGGGAGCCGTCGTCGTTCGGGTCGGCTGGGAAACCGGAGTCGGTGCCGGGTGGTCGGTGACCTGGTCGAGCCCGTTCGACGGGTGGTCGCACTGCGAGCGAGTGTGCACCGTGCGCTAAGCCGTCATAGCTAGACGGAGGACGGGGGCCCGCCGCACCGTGCCCGGCACGGCGGGTGAGAGTGTGCGCTGACACGTTTGCCAAAGCACTCTGCCGGCATTACGCGCGAACCGTCAGCGCCCGGATCACGCCGTCGCCCAGCTTGAAGTGATAGCGCAGGACGCAGGCGAGTTCCTCGGCGTCGTCGGTTTCAACGGTGCGGGGAAGTCCACCGCTGCCCGCACCATCGCCGGGAAGCAGCAAATGCTCGACGGCGAGTTCCGGGTCCATGGGCTGCCGGTCAACGAGGACGCGATCCCGTTCCGCCGCCAGGTTGCCGCCCTGTTCGACGAGGACGCGTTCTTCCCCTCCCTATCCCTGCGCGAGCCCCTGCAGCTGGTCGCCCGCGGCCACTCGGTCCCGGACCCGGACGTCGCCGTCGACGCCGAACTGGACTTCTTCGCCCTGCAGGAGCGGGCCGACGCCGTTCCCGCCTCCGTCTCCTCCGGCCAGCGCCGCCGGCTGCTGCTGGCTTCGGCCCTGATCCGCCCGTCGTCGCTGCTGATCCTGGACGAACCGGAGCAGCGCGTTTTGGGGTTGCGGTCGTCGACGCCGTGCTCCTCACGGGGGCGCTGCGGCTGGCAAAGCCGGAGCGCCCGGGTCGGCCTGCTCGTTTATGCCCGTCTGGAACAGGACCCCGGGATGGGAGCTCGTCTGAGGTCGTGCGGTGTCCGGGCATGCCGGTGCCGCCATGATTTTGATGGATCCTAATGAGGCGGGTCGGGCACTGTCCGTCGATTCCGGGGGTGAGGTGCGCGCCCGCGCGCACCTGGCACTTCCAGCTGCAACGTAGCCAAGCCGCGCGAGTGGACGTCCGTTCGATTACGAGCCCAAGGATCACGGCTCCAGAAATGCCTTTCACCGTCAATCGCTGCTGATTACTGGATCTACCCCTTCCTCCAGCACAATTATGGAATGACTTGGGGACAGAACGAGTGGTTATGGCTGATCAGTATCGTTTTAGCTGTCCTAATTAGCTGGTTCTTTGGGTGGAAGTACGGCAACAGGAAACGAAGGCTTCTCTTCATCTGGGACGCTGTGCAGCTAATGGCCGAAACCACTCGGGCCAAAGGCGCCCTCGAGGTCGCGTATGAGGGAACCCCTGTCCGCGATCCCTATATGTTGCAAATTACGGTGAAGAACATTGGACCCGTCGACATCACGTCATCCGACTTCGATGACTCCCGGGCCTTGGACATCATTCTCCCGCGGGGTTACTTGACTGTCGTGGACATCACTCAAGCGGGTGTGTCAGCTAGGGTCAGTGAATCCCCCGACCGCATTTCCATCGAACCAGTCCTACTCCGGCGAGGGACCTTGATCTCATTCGATGTTCTCGTGGATGGAAAGCCTGATGTACAACTTAACTCTCCATTGATAAACACAGAGTTGAATAACACCGATGCCGCTGCGCGCACTTTGGCAGTTCTAGACCAAGGGCTGATAGGCGTTACGACCCGCCCAGTTGAGACTCTTGTCGTCTCCATGTCCTCGGTTATCGAGCGTTCTTCGGTGTTCCTTTCGCGTCTCCTCTTTGGGTCTCGGCGTTAGTCGAGCTATTGAATCGTGGGCAGCATCGCTGCTCTACTGTCCACCACCTGTGGGGTCGGGCCAAACCGTGCCGTGTGGGCCGGGTAATGTCGGGTCCGCTTCCGGGTCTGGTGCTGCTCGCCGTGCTGAGTTTCATTCCGGGCCAGGCAGCCGCAGGCGTGCTGGGCGGGCCCGGCGTTCATGGCCCTGGCAGCCGACGTCGCGTTGTGGCTGGCCGTATGGTCCCGGCTGGACACGGTTCCGGGCCGGGAGCTCATCCGGGGCGGTGCGGTGGCCGGGCATGCCGGTGCCGCCGTTTTTTTGATGGACCCGAATGAGGTGGGCCGGGCGCTGTCGTCCGATCCCGGCGGCACCGTTTCCTCCCGTGCCGCCCGCTGGTATGCGAGGGGCGGACGGACGCCGTTTGGGGCCTCCTGTGTGCCGATGCCGTGGCGTTCCTGCGCATCCCTGGGTTGTGGGCCCGGCCCGTGCTGCTGCTTGCACTCTGCGTGACGCTTCTACTGACCGGCGGGCAGCAGCCGGTGCCGATCCAGTTGGCCCTGATTGCGGTAACAGTTTGTGCTGCGGTTCCGGCGTTGGGAGCACTGGCACGGCGGACAGCGATCACTCCGGGCCTGGATCTGTTGCTGCCGCTGTCGCCTGCCATGGTGCGGTTGAGCCGGATGGTCATGCCCACCACTGCCCTGGCGCTGTGGTCTGCGGTGTTTTGCTCCGCTCTGATACTGCTCGGTGCCGGCAGTCCGGAGCCTATTCTTCTTAGTGCCCTGGCGGGTGTGGGCTTCGGCGCATCGGCCGTGGCGTGCCTACCGGGTCTAGCCCGATTGGACGGTTCCGCCCACGGACACCGTCTTCTGTCCGGTACCGACGGCGCAGGCCGGCTCGATGATCCGCGGACTGGATACAACGCTGGTGGCGGTGGTTCCGCTGCTGCTGGGGATGTTCCTGGGTTATGTTCCCGGGGTGCTGCTGCTGGCTCAGGCTGGGTTCTCGGCCGCGTGCGTTCTGGTGGTGATGTATTCCAGCCCCAAGAACACAGATTCTAGTTGAGGAGTCCAATTATGGTTGGCCGGCCCGACAAACAGTAATCACCCTACGCACCAGACATTATTCCTACTTGCTGCGCCAACCAGACTCGACCAGCGGCGACGCCTAGGAGAGCTTCCACTACGACGGATCTCGGCACGCCTTCACAGATTGCGCAGATCTAAGGCGGAGTCGGTAATGTCAACCTTGTGGATACGACGATGATGGCAATTAAGGCCCAGGGCGATCACCTTACGAAACGGCGCCTCGTTTCCGCGGAAGTCAACGGGGTCCTCGGTGAATACGACCATCGGTTCGAGTTCCTAGACTCAGGGCAGTTCGCCATAGTCTACGGACCAAATGGGGTCGGCAAGACAAGAGTCCTCGAGATAATCAACGCCATTGCCAATGTGAACGTTCTAAAGTTGCGCTCGCTACCTTTCACAGCGGCTGACCTTACATTCTCCGATGGGAGCAGGCTTCGTGTTGAAAGAGCAAATCGTTCCACTACGGACGATGAACTCGCCATCGAAGGACTACCAGAAATCGAAAAACCAGGGGAACTCCTACTTAGCCTATGGCAGGGCGACTCGCTGGTAGCAGAGTCACTCGTAGCGACACTAGACGCATTTCAAGAACATCTACAGAAGATGACTCGCTATGAGCCGACGAACGATTTCGATACGTGGATAGACACCGTTGACGGCGAGACAATACCCTACGACGTTCTCCGGCGAAGGTACCTACCTCAGTTTCGAGCGCGATATCCCACTCGACGGGGCGGAACGCGATACACAGAAATTGCTCCGGAACTTCAAGATTTTACGGATTCACTAGATGTCCGTCTCATCGAGACACAGAGACTTGGCGGCGTGTATTATCCGCAACGAAGTCGGGACAGGGAATCAAACTCTTACAGTAAGACTTCGCCTGACAACGTTCCCACAATCATTCGTTGGTCCGAGCAAATCAAGCAGTCGCTCAATGAAAATCTGTCTGCGAACTCCCGATTAACTCAGTCCCTTGACAGCACCTTCCCTCGTCGCATGCTGGAGAGAGGCGACAAATCAGAGCTAACAGAGGAGGAGCTTCGGACTAAATGGGAGGAACAGACCAAGCGACGTGCGCGCCTTAAGAAGATCGCTGTCCTGGATGTAGACGCGCAGTTGTCTTTGCCAAATAGTTCTCTCAACCCATGGCAGCTCGGCATGCTCGAGTTGTACTTGGAGGACGCCGACAAGAAACTAGATTCGTTCTCGGACATACTCAGACGCATTAATCTCTTGGAAGAGATCGTCAATGCCAGGCTGCTCCGAAAGAATATTCGAATCGATGCCAACAATGGTCTCGTAGTAATACGCGACCTAGATGACTCCACCATCCCCCTCACGTCCCTTTCTTCCGGTGAGCAGCATGAAATCATCCTCATGTTTGATCTCTTGTTTAACGTCCGACATGGCTCTCTCGTAATGATAGATGAGCCTGAAATATCACTCCATATCGGTTGGCAAAAAAAGTTCATTGAAGATGTAATCCGCATATCAAACATAGTTGGTTTTCAATTTGTTGTTGCCACGCATTCGCCTCAGATAATCGATCGATGGTGGGCTAACGCCACTCGACTGGGACCCACAAAAGGTGGTTTCCTTGAGGAGGAGACAGCGGACGATGCTCAGTAGCATTACCCCCGAGAGCATATTTGCGCAGATCATGATGGAAGAAGCTCCCACAGCGGCGTTCTTTCTCGTTGAGGGACCCGACGAAAGCGCTGTTTTTTGGGACCATATATCATCTGGCGTCGTACTAATTGTCTGCGGAGGAAAAAGGAATGTGATAGGTGCTGCACGATTGGCTGAAACGAATAACGTTGGGGATGTCTACGGCTTGGTCGACGCCGACTTTGACCGTATACGTGGACTGAATTCGAACTATCCCACCAAAGTTATGGCGACAGTCAGTTATGACCTCGTTTCTGATCTAATGTCATTCGCACCACGAACTCTTCGGCGGTCACTTATCGCACACGCAGAGCCAGGGGTTCGGGCCATCGAGAAAACCTCCAAACTGTCTATCGAGGAAACTATCTATGCTCTAACCACCAGACTAGCTGCCGCACGCCTGGCGTCTATTAGAGAGGATTTCCCACTTATCTTTAAGGGATATCAATTCTCTCAAGTAATCGGATCTACGTATGAACCAGCGGGCCTCTATACGATTCTTGAGCATGCCCGGCAGCGATCTTCATCTTTTGAATTAGATGAAGACGTACTTAAGTCAGTTGAAATTGCATTCAATGAAGTCAACACTGGCCCTTATTGGTCAGGAGGCCACGATATTGTGGCCGCCTCCGCGGCGCTACTCCGAAAAGCAGGGTCACAGATTTCCAGTAAGACCATCGCTGGGACGCTAATAGCTGCAGCATCGTGCCCGGTACTTACTTCTCTACCTTATTTGTCAGAGCTTACGGCGATGGCGCGAGCGAACTCAGGGGTGGACCTCCTAGACTGCTTCGCGGCCTGAGGAAACGGTCCACCAGTTTTAGGACAACACTCTCATCGTGATGGTGGATGGACGCCGGAGCCGTCTCCATCTTTAGCTGACCAATCCTTGCCTTCCCGGCGCTCTCCATAACGAGGGGGCACTGAGGGTCAACCCCTTGACGTGACCCACCCCACAAGGCACACTGAATCGTATACGATTTCGTACTTGATTCAGGAGTGAGATGTCTACGAGCAGCCCCGCCACACCGGAGACCCTGGCCAATGCCGGCAAGGTCATCGCCGTCCACATCAACTACCCCAGCCGGGCAGCAGAACGCGGACGCACCCCGGAACAACCCTCCTACTTCCTCAAGCCCGGCACCTCTTTGGCCCTGACCGGCGGCACGGTTGAGCGCCCGGCAGGCTGCGAACTGCTCGGCTTCGAAGGCGAAATCGCCCTGATCATCGGCAAGAGCGCACGCCGGGTCAGCCTCGAGGACGCCTGGAGCTACGTCGGGGGAGTGACCGCCAGCAATGACCTGGGCGTGTACGACCTCCGCTGGGCAGACAAGGGTTCCAACCTCCGCTCCAAGGGCGGCGACGGCTTCACCCCGGTCGGCCCCGCCATCCTGAACGCCGACGACGTCGATCCCGCCGCACTGCGCATCCGCACCTGGATCAACGGCGAACTCGCCCAGGAGGACACCACCGCAGATCTGCTCTTTCCGTTTAGCCAGCTGGTGGCCGACCTCTCCCAGCTGCTGACCCTGGAACCAGGCGATATTATCCTCACCGGCACCCCGGCCGGCGCGTCCGTGGCCGTCCCGGGCGACGTCATGGAAATTGAGGTGGATTCGCTGTCCACCGGTGTTACCACCGGCCGCCTGACCACCACGGTCACAGAAGGCACCACCCCGCTGGCAACCTTCGGCGCGCAGCCCAAGATCGATGACAAGCAGCGCGAAGAAGCGTGGGGCTCAGCGGAAAAGGCCGGCCTCGCGCCGCAGAAGGACGCAGCGCGGGAGGAGCCGGCGTCGGCCCTCACCCCCGAGCTGAAGGCGAAGCTGGAATCCGTCGCCACCGCCACCCTCAGCTCGCAGATGCGTGCCCGCGGCCTGAACAACGTCTCCATCGACGGTCTCACCGGCACCAAGACCGGCCGCAAGGTGGTCGGGACCGCACGCACCCTGCGCTTTGTCCCCAACCGAGAGGATCTCTTCAAGACGCACGGCGGCGGCTACAACGCGCAGAAGCGTGCCATCGACTCCGTGCGCGACGGTGAAATCCTGGTCATGGAAGCCCGCGGCGAGAAGGGCACCGGCACGCTGGGCGACATCCTTGCCCTGCGCGCCCAGTACAACGGCGCCGCAGCCATCATCACCGACGGTGGCGTCCGCGACTACTCCACCGTGGCCGGCTTTGACCTGCCCGTGTACTGCGCCAACCCGCACCCCGCCGTGCTCGGCCGCCGGCACATCCCCTGGGACACGGACATCACCATTGCCTGTGGCGGCGCCACTATCCAGCCCGGTGACATTATTGTGGCCGACGACGACGGCGTCCTGGTCATCCCGCCGGCCATCGCCGAGGAACTGGTTCAGGCCTGCATCAAACAGGAACACCAGGAGGAATTCATCGCCGAAATGGTGAAGGCCGGCAACAGCGTGGACGGCCTGTATCCGATGAACGCGGCGTGGAAGGAAAAGTACGAGGCCTGGGCCGCGGAACAGGCATGAACGGCACCGGCTCAAAATCGGAGCAGGCCTACGCGCAGCTGAAGGACCGGATTCTGTCCGGCGACTACAGTCCCGGCTACCGGCTGGTGCTCAGCAGCATCGCCAATGACATGGGCTTCAGCGTGGTTCCGGTACGCGAAGCCATCCGCCGGCTGGAAGCCGAAGGCCTCGTTACTTTCGAGCACAACGTCGGGGCCACCGTGGCCGGCATCGACCCGGACCTATACCTGCACACCATGCAGACCCTCAGCATCATCGAGGGCGCTGCCACCGCGCTGGCCGCCCCGAGCGTCGGCAAGGACGAGCTGGCGCAGGCCCGGGACCTGAACCGGCAGATGCGCGAGGTACTCACCGACTTTGACCCGGTCCGTTTCACTCGGCTGAACACCGAGTTCCATGCGCTGCTGTACGCACCCTGCCCCAATCCGCACATCCTGGACCTCGTGCACCGGGGGTGGAACCGGCTGGGCCGGATGCGCACCTCCACCTTCCAGTACGTTCCGCAGCGGTCGCACGCCTCCGTGGAGGAACACGAGCACCTGCTGGACCTGATCGAATCTGGCGCCCCGGCGTCCGACGTCGAAGCCGCCGCCCGCGCGCACCGCACCAACACGCTCAACGCCTTCCTGGCCCAAAACGGCCAGCCCCCGTCACCCATCTGACGCGGAACTTCCGAACTCAGAACTTCCAAACTCCAAAACTTAGAACTCAAAGAACTTAGAACTCAAAGAACTTAGAACGCAGAAAGAGGAAATCCCATGGCTGAACACTTTGTCCCCGAGAACCTTCCCACCCACATCCAGCACTTCATCAACGGCAAGTTTGTGGACTCTGTTCACGGCGCCACCTTCGACGTCCTGGACCCGGTCACCAACAAGAACTACGCCACCGCTGCCGCCGGCCAGAAGGAGGATATCGACGCCGCCGTCGCTGCCGCCCGCGAAGCCTTTGTCAACGGTCCCTGGCCCAAAATGAAGCCGCGCGAACGCGCCCGCATTCTGAACAAGATCGCCGACGCCGTCGAGGCCCAGGAAGCCCGCCTGGCAGAAATGGAAACCTTCGACACCGGCCTGCCCATCACCCAGGCCAAGGGCCAGGCCCTGCGCGCCGCGGAGAACTTCCGCTTCTTTGCGGACCTGATCGTGGCCCAGTTCGACGACGCCATGAAGGTCCCCGGCGCCCAAATCAACTACGTGAACCGCAAGCCCATCGGCGTTGCCGGGCTGATCACCCCGTGGAACACCCCGTTCATGCTGGAGTCCTGGAAGCTGGCCCCGGCGCTGGCCACCGGCAACACCGTGGTGCTAAAGCCGGCCGAGTTCACCCCGCTCTCCGCCTCCCTCTGGGCAGACATCTTCACCGAAGCCGGTGTCCCCGCCGGTGTCTTCAACCTGGTCAACGGCCTGGGCGAGGAAGCCGGCGACGCACTGGTGAAGCACCCGGACGTTCCGCTGATCTCCTTCACCGGCGAAACCACCACCGGGCAGACCATCTTCCGCAACGCCGCGGAGAACCTCAAGGGCCTGTCCATGGAGCTCGGCGGCAAGAGCCCCTGCGTCATCTTCGCCGATGCGGACCTGAACGCCGCCATTGACTCCGCCCTGTTCGGTGTCTTCTCCCTGAACGGGGAACGCTGCACCGCCGGCTCCCGCATTCTGGTGGAACGCCCGGTCTACGAGGAATTCTGCGAACGCTACGCCGCCCGCGCCAAGACCATCGTGGTCGGCGACCCGCATGACCCCAAGACCGAGGTGGGTGCGCTGGTGCACCCGGAGCACTACAAGAAGGTGGCCTCCTACGTGGAGATCGGCAAGACCGAAGGACGCCTGCTCGCCGGCGGCGGCCGCCCCGAAGGCTTGGAAGAAGGCAACTACATTGCCCCCACCGTCTTCGCCGACGTGGCCCCGGACGCGCGGATCTTCCAGGAGGAAATCTTTGGCCCCGTCGTCGCCATCACCCCTTTCGACACCGAAGCCGAAGCCCTGGAACTGGCCAACAACACCAAGTACGGCCTGGCCGCCTACATCTGGACGCAGGACCTCACCCGCGCGCACAACTTTGCACAGAACACCGAGGCCGGCATGGTGTGGCTGAACAGCCACAACGTCCGCGACCTGCGCACCCCCTTCGGTGGCGTGAAGTCCTCCGGTCTGGGCCACGAGGGCGGCTACCGCTCCATCGATTTCTACACCGACCAGCAGGCTGTGCACATCACGCTCGGCACGGTCCACACGCCCAAGTTCGGGTCCGACGACGCCGCCAAGATCGAGGGCTAAACAGAGCCGCCGGCTAAGCGCACCCGCACTTCCCCCCACTTTTCTTGCAAAGGAGCAACATCATGAACGCCGTAGTTTCCAACCCCGTTCCCACCCCGTCCATCGCGCCGCCGGACATCATCCGCTGCGCCTACATGGAACTCATCGTCACGGACCTGGCTAAGTCCCGCGAGTTCTACGTGGATGTCCTGGGCCTGCACGTCACCGAAGAAGATGAGAACGCCATCTACCTGCGCTCCCTCGAGGAGTTCATCCACCACAACCTGGTGCTGCGCAAGGGACCCGTTGCCGCCGTCGCGTCCTTCGCCTACCGCGTGCGCACCCCCGAAGACGTGGACGTTGCCGAGGCCTATTACAAGGAACTGGGCTGCCGCACCGAGCGCCGCGCCAACGGCTTCACCAAGGGCGTGGGCGACTCGGTCCGCGTGGAGGACCCGCTGGGCTTCCCGTACGAGTTCTTCTACACCGTGGACCATGTGGAGCGCCTGACCCAGCGCTACGACCTGTACTCCGCCGGCGAGCTGGTGCGCCTGGACCACTTCAACCAGGTCACCCCGGACGTTCCCCGCGGCCGCGCCTACCTGGAGGACCTGGGCTTCCGCGTTTCCGAGGACATCCAGGATTCCGACGGCGTCACTTACGCCGCGTGGATGCACCGCAAGGACACCGTCCACGACACGGCGCTGACCGGCGGCGACGGTCCGCGCATGCACCACGTTGCCTTCGCCACCCATGAGAAGCACAACATCATCCAGATCTGCGACAAGATGGGCGCCCTGCGCATCTCCGACCGCATTGAGCGCGGCCCCGGCCGCCACGGCGTCTCCAACGCGTTCTACCTCTACATCCTGGATCCGGACGATCACCGCATCGAGATCTACACGCAGGATTACTACACCGGCGACCCGGACAACCCCACCATCACCTGGGATGTGCACGATAACCAGCGCCGCGACTGGTGGGGCAACCCCGTGGTTCCGTCCTGGTACACCGAGGCCTCCCTGGTCCTGGACCTGGACGGGAACCCGCAGCCCCTGCTGGCCCGCACGGATTCCTCCGAAATGGAGGTCACCGTGGGCGCGGACGGCTTCTCCTACACCCGCGGCGACGCCACCGATTTCAAGGTCGGCTCCCAGCTCTAACCGCCGCAACAAAGGTACAACGACGGCGGCGGCGGGTGCCGCCGTCGTCCGCCTACCTGCCGTCCCCCTCAGTTTCAGCGAAAAGAAAGTAGTGCCGTGCTGGATAAAAAAACCATCGAAGCGGTGGCCGATGAACTGCTCGACGCCAAGCGAACCCGGACCCCGGTGCCGTTGCTGACCGCCCGCTATCCCGAGATGACCATCGAGGATTCCTACGCGGTGCAGAACCTGTGGCGGGACCGGCTGCTGGACTCCGGCCGCACCCTGGCCGGGCACAAAATCGGCCTGACCTCCAAGGCGATGCAGGCAGCCACCGGCATCTCCGAACCGGACTACGGCGTGATCCTCGATGACATGGTGCTGGAAAACGGCTGCACCCTGGCCTGGGACCAGTACACGCACCCCCGGGTGGAAGTGGAACTGGCCTTTGTGCTCGGCAAGCCGATCTCCGGCCCCAACGCCACCCTGTTCGACGTCCTGGACGCCACCGACTACGTGGTGCCCGCACTGGAAATCCTGGATTCCCGGATCGAAATGTCCGGCCGGACCATCGTGGACACCATCTCCGATAACGCGGCAATGGGCGCCATGGTGCTGGGCGGAAATCCGGTGCGGCCCCGCGACGTGGACCTGCGCTGGGTCTCGGCGATGCTCTACCGCAACCAGGGCATCGAGGAAACCGGAGTAGCCGCCGGAGTGCTCAACCACCCGGCCGCCGGCGTGTACTGGCTCGCGAACAAGCTCGCCGCGCACGGCACCACTTTGGAAGCCGGGGAAATCATCCTCGCCGGATCGTTCACCCGGCCCATGTGGGTCTACAAGGGTGACACCGTCTACGCAGACTACGGACCGTTGGGAACCATCACATGCCGCTTCGAGTAACTCCCGAGGAATCCTTTGCCGCCCGGCTGTCCGCCGGCGGACGCCAGACCGGCATGTGGGTCTGCTCCGGCAGCCCGTTGATTGCCGAAATCTGCGCCGGCTCCGGCCTGGACTGGCTGCTGATCGACGCCGAACACAGCCCCAACGGGCTGGAATCCCTGCTCGCCCAGCTGCAGGCCATCCACGGCTATCCGATTGCCCCGGTCATCCGCCCGCCCTCGGGCGATCCCGTACTGCTCAAGCAGTATCTGGACCTGGGCGCGCAGAACCTGCTGATCCCCATGGTGGATACCGCCGAACAGGCCGCCGAACTGGTGCGCGCCGTCCGCTATCCGCCGCAGGGCATCCGCGGGGTGGGCAGCGCCCTGGCCCGGGCATCGCGCTGGAACCGGATCGACGGGTACCTGCAGAACGCTGCGGAGGTGCTCACGCTGCTGGTACAGATCGAGACCGCCGCCGCCGTGGAGAAGGTGGCGGAGATAGCCGCCGTGGACGGAGTGGACGGACTCTTTATTGGACCTTCCGACCTCGCCGCGTCCATGGGTCACCTGGGCCAGCAGGACCATCCCGAGGTGGTTGCCGCCGTCGAGCACTGCATCCGCGTGATCAAGGCCGCCGGGAAACCGGTGGGCGTGAACGCCTTCGCCGAGGCCACCGCCCGGCGCTACATCGCCGCCGGCGTGGACTTTCTCCTGGTGGGCGCCGACGTCGCGCTCCTGGCCCGGGGCAGCGAAGCCCTGGCGGCTCAATACATTTCATCCGCGGACGACGACGCCCGCGCGAGTTACTAAGTTACTAAGAGGACCAGCATGGCTATTTCTTCCGGCACCGCCGCCGGCACCCGCTCCGCAAAGTCCACCCCCACTGACACCCGGAAGGTGGCTATTGCCACCCTGATCGGCACCACCGTTGAGTGGTACGACTTCTTCATCTACGCCACCGCCGCCGGACTGGTGTTCTCCACCCTGTTCTTTGAACCGGCCGGCAAGGAACTGGCCACTTTGGTCTCCTTTGCCTCCGTGGGACTGAGCTTCCTGTTCCGCCCGCTCGGCGCGTTCCTGGCCGGACACTACGGAGACAAGATTGGCCGCAAGGCCATGCTGGTGCTGACCCTGCTGCTCATGGGCGGGGCCACCACCCTGATCGGT
The DNA here is from genome assembly GCF_040547315.1 of Arthrobacter sp. UYP6. NCBI lineage: Bacteria > Bacillati > Actinomycetota > Actinomycetes > Micrococcales > Micrococcaceae > Arthrobacter > Arthrobacter sp. UYP6. Next base: position 74,274 of record NZ_JBEPPM010000004.1, on the reverse strand, counting down.
GTCCTGCCCACCCATGCCACGGCGGGCATTTGGGCGCCGATCATGCTCCTGCTGCTGCGCATCATCCAGGGCATCTCGGCCGGCGGCGAATGGGGCGGCGCGGTGCTGATGTCCGTGGAGCACGCTCCGCGGAATAAGCGCGGCCTGTTTGGCTCCTTCCCGCAGCTGGGGGTTCCGCTGGGCATGCTGCTGGCCTCCGGCGTGACCGCGTTGATGACCGGCGTCATCTCTCCGGGCGACGAGTTTGTTCAGTGGGGCTGGCGGCTGCCGTTCCTGCTGAGCATCGTGCTGATCGGTGTGGGCTTCCTGGTCCGCATGTCCGTCAGCGAGAGCCCGGTCTTCGAGGAGATCGCGGAGAAAAAGCAGCAGACCCAGATGCCCATTGTGGAGCTGATGAAGCGGCACTGGAAGCTGGTTCTCCTGGCCGCCCTGGTGTTCGCCGGCAACAGCGCCGCCGGGTACATGACCACCGGCGGCTTCATCCTGAACTACTCCACCAACCCGGACGGCCCGGTGGCGCTGGACCGCACCGACGTGCTCCTGGCCGTGTCCGGCTCCGCGGCCCTGTGGTTCATCTTCACCCTGGTCAGCGGTTTCATGGCGGACCGGATCGGCCGGAAGAAGACCTATCTGATCGGTTTCGCCTGCCTGGCCCTGACGGTCTTCCCGCTGTTTTGGCTCATCAACAGCGGCAACATCTGGATCCTGTTCCTGGGCATGGCCCTGTTCACGGTGGGCCTGGGCCTGACCTACGGCCCGCAGGCCGCCTGGTACAGCGAAATCTTCCCGGCCTCCATCCGCTTCTCCGGCGTTTCGGTTTCCTACGCGCTGGGCGCGATCATCGGCGGGGCGTTCGCTCCCACCATCGCCTCCGCCCTGGTGAAGGCCACGGGAACGACGGCGGCCGTCTCCGCCTATCTGCTGGTCATGATTGTGATCGCTGCGGCAGCCACTATGGTGCTGCGCGACCGGCCCGGCATTGACCTGAGCATCCACAACCAGGCGGAGCAGGAAGTCGGCGCCACCATCTTCGACAAGCGGCGGGGCGCTTCCACCGATGACGCAGTGGCGGGCAGCGCCGTGCGGTCAGGCGCGGGGGCCCGGGCCTGACACTTCGTCTCCGGTTTCCAGCAGCAGCTCCGTGGACGTGTACTTCACCCTCGCCTGGCCGGGTGAACCCGGCTCAGCCGCAGAGACCGGTGCCGCGGGGCGTTGACGCGCCGCGCCCGGTGCCGGACAGTGGACCCATGCCAGCAGGAACCGCACCGCTGTGGGACGCACTGACCGAGACCGTCCAAGCGGGCCGATGCCCGGGACTGGTGGCGGGCGTTCGGCTCAATGGCAAAACCGAGGTCTTCGCCACCGGTTCGCTGGACACAGCCGCCTCGGCACCCATGACTGCTGACACGCCGTTCCGCATTTCCTCACTGAGTAAACTTCTGGGCGGGGCGCTGGCCCTTTCCCTGCTGGCTGACGGCATGCTGGAACTAGAGGACGACGTCGCCCGCTGGCTTCCGGCGCTGGCGGCCCCGCGTGTCCTGGCCACCCCCGATGCGCCGCTCTCGGTGACCGTACCGGCGCGGAGCCCCATAACCGTCCGCCACCTGCTCACCTTTACCTCCGGGCTTGGCATCGACTTCGCGGATACCCCGTACGCTGCGGCCAGTCGGGAACTTTTGTGGGGGCCCAATCCGCCGGCGCTGACCTCCGAAGAGTATGTGGCGCAGGTGGCCCGGCTGCCGCTGGCGCACCAGCCGGGGGAGCGGTGGATGTACCACTCGTCGGCGGACGTGCTCTCCGTCCTCCTCCCGGCCGTTGCGCTCACCCCGCTGAATCAGCTCGTCCACGAGCGCATCGCCGTGCCGTTCGGGCTGACCCGCACCGGGTTTCCCACCGGCAGGGAGCAGTTCCCCGCCGTATATGAGGCTGCCGACGGAGGGCTGCGCGAAGCGGTGTCCTACCGGGACGCCTTCGCCGCACCGCCGGTTTTCGAGTCGCTGGCCGGCGGCCTGGTGTCCACGGTTCCGGACTATCTGGCCTTCCTGACAGCACTGGCCGATGACACGGTGCTCCCGGCCGGCCTCCGCGCGCAGATGACCTCCGACCAGCTGACCGGCCCGCAACGAGCCGGAATGATCGAGATGGCCGGTCCCGATGAGTCCTGGGGCTTCATGACCGCAGTGCAGGTGGGCGTGGGGCCGTCGTGGTCCGAAGCGGGCATGTGGGGCTGGTCCGGCGGGTCGGGAGTCTGCGCAGCCGTGTATCCCAACGGCGACATTGGCGTGGTCTTCACCCAGCGCTTCATGAGCGGACCGCGGGATAACTTTGACTTTTTCTGGGAACCCTTCGGAGCCCTCCGGGACAGCACCCGCGCGTGAAAACCCGGCTCCGGGGTTTGCCACATTACCGGGCGGTTTTGGTGCCGACCCCTGTTGCCGGTGCGGGACCTTTGCTAGAAATACCGTGGTGGCGGCAGCCGGCCGGGAGTAGCGTAAAACCCAGGATCGTCTCGTGAAAGTGAAACCATGGCTACAGGGAAGAACACTGACGGAGATTTGTGGGCCCTGGCCCGCGCCGAGCGGGCCAGGCTTGCGGAGGACCTCGCCAACCTCACCGACGAACAGTGGCAGCACAGCACCTTGTGTGGTGACTGGACGGTTGAACAGGTCCTGGCACACCTCACGGCAGCGGCCAGCCTGAATCAGCGGCAGTGGCTGCGCAGCATGATTGGCGCCCGGTTCCGTGCCGACGTCCACAACCAGCGCCGGCTCGACGAGTATCTGGGTGACACCCCGGCGCAAACACTGCAGCAGTTCCGGGCGGTCATCGACAGCACCACCGCACCCTCAGCGCACACGGCGGCCTATCTGGGGGAAGTGCTGGTACACGCCCAGGACATCCGCCAGCCCCTGGGGCTGCCCCGCACTCCCAGTTCCGAAGCGCTGGTTCCGGTGGCGGAATTCTATGCCTCCCACAACTTCACCGTTCCCAGCCAAACATACGCTGACGGGCTTCAGCTCCGCGCCACTGACAGCTCCTTCACCACCGGCTACGGGCTGCTGGTCACCGGACCGCTTCTGGCTCTGGTCATGAGCATCGCCGGCCGTGCCGCGTATCTGGATCAGCTCGCCGGACCCGGTGCGTCAACGCTGCGGTCCCGCGTTCAGCGAATCCCGTTCAACCCTTCCGAGCGGACGCCCGGCGCCGGATCCGTGGCCCAGTAGGCCAGGGCCAGGACCGGAAGGATGACACCCAGGCTGGTGAACAGCTCCAGGGCGGCCGGGCCATGGCCGCTCACCTCACCGGTGAGGGTCATGGTGATGGTGATGGAGGAGAGCATGAACACCAGCACCAGCACCGCCGCCAAAGCGGCGCCTGCTGCCCGCAGCCCCGCCCGACGTCGTCGTACTGAGATCCACAGCGCCGGCAGGATCAGCGCAATCCACACCCAGTGATGGAACCAGGAGATCGGGGAGATCGCCAGCATGACCACGGCGTTGGCGCTGATCGCAGCCACAATGTCCCCACGCTGATCAGCGCGCCGGATGGCCAGGAACCCCAGCACGACGACGGCGGCGCACGCCAGCAGCCAGAGCGGGCGCTGCAGGAACTCGGGCGTGCCCAGATGCGCGATCAGCGAGTTCAATGACACGTTGTACATATCGGTGGTGTCGCCCACGCGGCTGGAATCGGAGAGCGCATCAAACCAGAAGGTGCGGGACTGCCCGGGGGAGGCCAGCCAACCGGCCGCCACGGTGGCCGCGAAGGTGAGTCCCATGGTGATAATTGCCCGCCAATCCCGGCGCACCAGGAAGATCAGCCCGAAGGCCAGCGGGGTGAGCTTAATGCCGGCGGCCAGCCCGATCAGCACACCGCGGGGCACCCGCCCGGCGGGGCGAAGCAGGTCAGCGACGATCAGCAGCATGAGCATCGGGTTGATCTGGCCGAACCCCAGCCCTTCACGCCAGGGGCCCAGCACACCAATCAGGACGGTGGCCAGGACTGTCACGCCGGCGGGACCACCCAGCGCAGCCCGGACCCGCGCAGGGACGGCCTCATTGAGCTGCAGATAGCGGGACACCAGGACAGCAGTCGCCACTAGGCAGGCGCAGGAGGTTGCAGTAAGCAGTACCAGTCCGGCGGTTTCGGGAAGGAAGGCAAAGGGAGCCAGGAGCAGTGCGGCAAACGGCGGATACGTGAACGGGAGCCCGCGGGTATCAGTTTCCACCAGGCTCGGGTCATAGAGCTGGTGCTCGCTCTTTCCCAGGAACGCCAGTGCACCCTCGCGGTAGACGCTGAAATCGAGGCCGTGGATCTGGGCGCCGAACACCACCAGCACAAGCGCCGCCGGCAGGCCAAGGATCAGCCAGAGGATCGTGGTGCGGGTGCGGGTGCGGGTGCGGGTGCCGTGAGCCGGCGTCGATAAAGCCATGCCTGCAAGTTTAGGGGACAGGGCGTAGCCCACTATTTACAGCCCGCAGCCGGCTACTCCGCAGGCGCCTGGGCAATCCGTACGGTGTTGCCCGACGGATCGCGGAAAGCGCAGTCGCACGGGCCCCAGGCCTGGTCCGTGGGCTCCTGAAGGACCTCGGCACCCGTGGCGCGAACCGCCGCAAAGGTGGCATCGACGTCGTCGGAGCGGAACACCAGCATGGGCAGCGTGCCCTTGGCCATGAGGTCGGCCAGCAGCGCCCCCTCAGAGTCAGACCGGCCGGCATGGGGGACCGAGAGGACGATGCCCAGCCCGGGCTGGGCGTCGGTTCCGAGGGTGACCCAGCGGAAGCCGCCGGAGGAAACGTCGTTGGTGATCTGAAGGCCAAGACCGTCCGTGTAAAACCCGAGCGACTGGTCGACGTCGCTGACAGTGACATTGGCGTATTGAAGGGAAATAGTCATACCCGAACCCTAGGCCGGTGCCCGGGCCGCTGCTACCCCTGCTGCCGCGCCAGGGCCGCACCGATGATGCGTGCACCCTCCGGAAAGGCGCCGGGATTCGGTCCGGAGTAGTTCAGGCGCAGGTGCGGTGCCGTGGGTTCGGCGGGGAACCATTCATCCCCGGCGGCCACCACCACGCCGTCGCGCTCGCAGTCCAGTACCAGCCGGTCCAGATCGGTGGCGTCCGGCAGCCGGACCCACAGGTTCAGTCCACCCCTGGGCAGCGCCGCCAGATGCGCGTCGGGCACGTGCTCGCGCAGTGCGGCGGCGAGCAGATCCCGGCGCACGGCCAGCTGCCGGCGCAGTCCGCGCAGGTGGGTGGCCCACGCTGGTTGTGTGACGACGTCGAGCGCCACCGCCTGCAGCATGCCGCTGACATACATGGACTGCGCCTGGGTGTCCGCGAGGATCCGTTCGCGCGCCGGGCCGCGGGCCACAATGCCGGCGACCCGGACCGCAGGCGAGACACTCTTGGTCAGTGACCGCAGGTACACCACGTGCCCGCTGTCGTCGCGGGCGGCCAGTGGGCCGGCATCGGCGGTGATGCCAAAATCATGGGCCCAGTCGTCCTCGATCAGGAACGCGCCGAACCGGCGGACGACGTCGAGCACTGTGCCCGCAGCGGCGGCGGACCACTGGATGCCGGTGGGGTTGGCGAAGGTGGGCTGGGCGTAGAAGGCACGGGCGCCGGTCTGCTCAAAGGCACGGACCAGATCGGCGGGATCGGGACCGTTGACACTGCTGGGAATGGGCACAACCTCCACGCCGGCCTGCGCTGCCGCGAGGATGGCACCCCAATATGTGGGCGATTCCATCAGCAGCGGCCGACCGGCGCCCACCAGTGCGCGGAACACGGAACTCAGCCCGCTCTGGCTGCCGGGAAGAACGACGACGTCGCTGGGCGCCGGGGGAGCGACCCCGGCCGGTGCGGCCGCTTCCAGTTCGGCGGCGAACCAGGCCTGCAGCTCCGGCAGACCGGCCGCCGGAGAGCGGTGAACCGCGGCGCTGCTGCGGGCGGCGCGGGTGAATGCAGTGCGGACCAGGCGTTCGGGCAGCAGCTCGCGGTCCGGATAGCCCGAGTGCAGGGCAATGACGTCATTGGCCGCGGTCCGCAGGGCGGCGGAGAGCTGCGGAACGCGGGCCGGCGGAGCGCCGAGGGCGGCGGTCTGCCAGCCGTAATCGTTAGGCCGTGCCAGCCGGACGGCGCGGACAAAGGTTCCCACCCCCGGGCGGCTTTCGATCATCCCCTGCGCAGCCAGAGTGCGCAGCGCCTGCTGCACTGTCACCGGGCTGGCGCCGTACTGTGCCACCAGCGAGCGCGTGGAGGGAAGCATCGCGCCGGGGGCCGCGCTCGTCATCCAGATGCGGAGGTCTGTAACGATCCGAGCACTACTGCTATCGTGAGACATGTCACAGCATAGTAGCGCTACTCTTCCGAAACCACCACTGCTATCCACCCGGGCCGGCCTGGGCTGGGGCCTGCTGGGCGTCCTCGCCTTCTCCTTCACCCTGCCGCTGACCCGCATTGCCGTAGGCGACGGCGGGGACGGCGGAATGTCCCCGCTGTTCATCGGCTCCGCGCGGGCGGTCATCGCCGCAGCCCTTGCCGCACTGTCACTGGTCCTCACGAAACAGCGCCTACCGCGCGGCAGGCAGTGGATGCGTCTGGTGGTTGTTGCCGGCGGCGTGGTGGTTGGCTTTCCGCTGCTGACGTCCTTTGCACTCACCAGCACTCCGGCCAGCCACGGCGCCGTCGTGGTCGGTCTGCTGCCGGCTGCCACCGCGGTGGCAGCCGTACTGCGCGGGCGTGAGCGTCCGCCGGTGTCCTTTTGGCTCACGGCAGCTGCGGGGGCTGCGGCCGTCATGGTATTTGCCGCGGCGAGCGGGGGAGGGCTGGGTGGACTCCAGCTCGCGGACCTGCTGCTCTTCGGGGCCGTGCTGGCGGCAGCCGCCGGGTATGCCGAAGGCGGGCTGCTGGCCCGGGAGCTGGGTGCCTGGCAGACGGTGTCCTGGGCGCTGGTTCTCGCTTCACCGCTGATGATCGCGCTGACCGCCGCCGCGGCACTCCGGCAGCCGCCGTCGGGCACGGCCGGCGAATGGGCAGCACTGGGCTACCTTGGCGTGGTGAGCATGTTCCTGGGGTTCTTCGCCTGGTACCGAGGACTCGCTATCGGCCCCATGGCGCGGGTGAGCCAGGTGCAGCTGGTCCAACCGGTGCTCACCATCTGCGCGGCGGCGCTGCTCCTGAACGAACAGCTTGGGTGGACCACGGTCCTGGGCGGTGCCGCGGTCATTGTCTGTGCAGGAGCGTCGGTTCGGGTGCGGCGGCGGCCCGCCGGCTGATGCCGGGAGCTGGCTCCGGGACTTCACCTATGTCAGGATCACGTCAATCGCTGCGTGCCGTGCCCGCCCTCGTGACCCGCCCTCGTCAACCAAGGGAACGCACGCCGCTGAACTGAAGGGCCTGGTCATTCATGGGGCGGTTGTTGCGTTTGCGCGTTTTATCCGTCGGCTTGTGCTGCCTAGCCGCCCTGCTGCTGGCCGGGTGCGGCTCATCCCGGCCGGCTGATGCAGGATCCCGGCCTGCGGCATCCGGCACAGCGGATCCGCACTTGTCTGACTTCGCATCGCTGGAGGACGCGTATCAGGCCGTGGATGACGCCGCGCACTGTGACGAGTTTCCGCCGGAAGCCCCCACCGTGTACCTGCCTAACGGTGCATCCACGGGGGAAATGCGGATGTGTACCGGCAGCGTTGCCCTCTTCTGGTCCGGGTCCGACCAGGAACGGGCCGATGTGCGCCTGCTGTTGGCCTCAGCCGGCTCGCCGGAGGAGGACAAGTGGGTTTACTTTCTTGACGGAGGAAACTGGTTCCTGGCTGACATTTCCGAGTGCTGCGGATTTCCCGTTGGGAGGTGCTGATGCTCTCCCAGTACAGCAGGACCGGCAGGAACAGGAACAGCACCGCCTCGGGCGGCAGCTCCACCTGTGCCAGGGCAGGAAACAGGCCAAGCAGGATCCCGCACGCCAGGAGGAGCACCGGGACCGGCAACCCCCACCTGCGCGCGGCCAGTGCGCAGAGCAGTACGGCTGCGCCCAGGATGACCACCAGCTCAGAGCCAAGCACGTCAGGCCAGACCGGGACTCGAGGCGAAAACGGTGCAGTTCTCCATTCCTCCACGGTAGGGGCGTCTCTTCGCACGCGGGAGGGCTGAACATGAAGCGACCGACCCTGGTGGTGTTGAGTATCTGGTGGTGTTGAATAGACGAGATGAACGCTAAGGACCAGGGCAGTACTGACACGGTGCCGGCGCGCACGGGGGCTGGCCGCGGAAGTGAGGGCCGCGGAAATGGGCGGAGGAAGCCGGATCTGGACGCCCCCTACCTGCGGTTGGAATCCACCATCATGGAAGCGAACATCCGGGCCATGGCGGTGTCTGCCCAGACCCGGGGACTGGGCCTCTGGCCACACGCCAAGACGCACAAATCGGCCGATATTGGCCGCCGACAGCTGGCGGCCGGTGCAGCCGGGCTAACCGTGGCAACTGTGGGAGAGGCGGAAGTCTTCGCCGCCGCCGGGGCCCCGGGGATCTTCATTGCCTATCCGCTGTGGATGACGCCGGCACGGGCGAAGCGTCTTCTGGCTGTGGCCCGGCGGGCAAAGCTGCGGATCGGGCTGGACTCCCCGGGCGCTGCCGAACAGCTGGCCCGTTTTGACCTCCCCGCAGAGGTGATGATCGAAGTGGATTCCGGCCACCACCGCAGCGGCTGCCCGCCCGAGGCCGCCGGAGATCTGGCCGCGCATGCCCAAAGCCTGGGCCTGCGGGTTGCCGGCGTCTTCACCTTTCCCGGCCATAGCTACGCTCCCGGAGGTAGAGACAGTGCGGCCGACGACGAAGCCCGGGCGGTCACCGAAGCGGTGGCCGGACTGAATAGTGCCGGAATCACGGCACCGGTGGTCAGCGGAGGATCCAGCCCGTCTGTCGCCTATGCCCGGAAGGCGCTGACCGATATCCGGCCCGGCGTCTATGTGTTCAACGACGCGCAGCAGCTGGAACTGGGCGCCTGCACCGTCGAGGACATTGCGCTCACTGTGGTGGGCACCGTGGTGTCAAAGCCTGCCGGCCGGATGGTCCTGGATGCCGGAACCAAGACCGTGGGTGCCGATCGCCCGGCCTGGGCCACCGGACACGGGCGGCTGCTGGAGTATCCCGAGGCGCGGATCACGGCAGCCTCGGAGCATCACGCCACGGTGGAAATGCCCGGTCCGCTGCCGCCCCTCGGCAGCCGGATCCTGGTGGTGCCCAACCACGCCTGCAACGCCGTCAATCTGCACGATCATTATGTGCTTGCCGGCGGATCCGGCGGGTCCGGTGCTGCAAGCGGCTCGGCAGCGCCGCAGACGTGGGCCGTGGATGCGCGCGGGATGAACTAATCACGGGACCGGCACGCCGCCGTCGGTTCCGGACGGGCCTGCTGCCCTGACTTTTAGAACGGGTACCGGGTGCGACGGCGGTCGGATCCGCTAACGTCGGAGGGAGCCGATAGGCTCAGGCAAAGTTCGGGAACAGCTCGGCACAAGGGCGTGCCGGGGGCGAAAGCAGGACAGTGAAACGGGGAGTCATGGAAACGCACGCGGAACACCTGGACGTGCTGATCATCGGTGCGGGCCTCAGCGGGATCGGCGCTGCGTGCCGGTTGCTTCAGGACCATCCCGGCCGGTCCATTGCCCTGCTGGAGACCCGCGGCCGCGCCGGCGGCACCTGGGATCTTTTCCGCTATCCGGGGGTCCGCTCGGACTCCGACCTCTACACCTTCGGCTATGACTTCCGGCCGTGGCGGGAGGAGAAAGCCATTGCAGACGGCCCGAGCATCCTGAACTACCTGAAAGATACGGCCGCGGAGTACGGCGTGGATGCCTTGATCCGCTACCACCACCGCGTCATTGCGGCGGACTGGTCCACCCCGGACTCGCACTGGAGGGTGAGTGTGGAGCGCACCCGCTCCCCGGAACCCGGTCCGGACGGCGCCCCCGCCGAACCGGTGGGAACAGGGGAGATCCTGCACCTCACGGCAGGCTGGCTCTTTAACGCGGCAGGGTATTACCGCTATGACAAGGGCTACACGCCTGAGCTGCCCTGGCAGGAATTCTTCACCGGGCCGATTGTGCATCCGCAGCACTGGCCTGAAGACCTGGACGTTATGGGGAAACGAATAGCGGTGATCGGCAGCGGAGCCACCGCGGTCACCCTCGTCCCGGCGCTCGCAGACCGCGGCGCTCAGGTGACAATGATCCAGCGCACCCCCACCTATATCCTGCCCATCCCAGCAAGGGATCCGCTGGCCGGGCGGCTGCGCGGCGTCATCGGTCCCGAACGGACCGGACGCATCATGGCCGAAGTCAGCGCCCGCCGGCAGCGGGCCATCTGGTCCTTCTGCCAGCGCTGGCCAAATCTGGCCCGCAGGCTCATCCGCAGCATCCAGTCCCGGGCGGTGCCGGCGGGTTTTGACCTGGACACGCATCTGAATCCGCCGTACCGGCCCTGGGACCAGCGGCTCTGCGCGGTACCGGACGGCGATTTCTTTACTGCGCTGCGCCGCGGGACGGCCACCATGGTCACCGGGCGGGCCGCCGGGTTTACCGAACGCGGCATCCGACTGGCGTCCGGCGAGGAGGTGGCGGCCGACGTCGTGGTGACCGCCACCGGGTTCACCGTCCAGGTCCTGGGCGGCATGGAACTGCGGCTCGACGGCGTGCCGGTGAGCCTGCCCGAACATGTGGCTTACCGCGGCGTGATGCTCAGCGGCATCCCGAACCTGGCCTTCGCCATCGGCTACACCAACGCGTCCTGGACACTTAAGATCGGGCTGCTGACACAGTGGTTCTCCCGGCTGCTGAGCCATATGGACCAGCTCGGGCTGAGCGCGGCCGTGCCTGTTGCCCCGGTGGGCATGGCCACCCGGCCACTGCTGGATTTCGGCGCCGGGTACGTCCAGCGCAGTCTGGCCGAGTTGCCGCGGCAGGGAACCCAGGCGCCCTGGCTCATGACCATGAACTTCCTGGCGGACCGCAGTGGCCTGCAAAAGGGTGCTCTGCTGGATGAGCATCTGCGGTTCACCAACCCCAAGGATGTTGACGGATCGGGAGAGGACCGGTTTGTCACCCTGGAGACGGGGCTTCGCCTCTGCTACCGCAGCGACGGGCCCGACGACGGCGAGCCGGTGGTCCTGATCGCCGGGCTGGGCATGGACCTGACCTGCTGGCCCGCGGCCTTTGTCGACGGGCTGGCCGCCGCCGGCTACCGGGTTATTCGTCTGGACAACCGGGACGCCGGCCGTTCCGGCCGCATGAGCACCCCCACACCGAGTTTGCTGCATCAGGCCCTGGCCCGGCCGGTGCCCGGCGCCTACCGCGTCGAAGACATGGCCGACGACGTCGTCGGGCTCCTGGACCACCTGAACCTGGCTCGCGCACACGTGGCGGGGATGTCCCTGGGCGGCATGATTGCCCAGGCCGTTGCCGCTCACCATCCGGACCGGGTTTTGACCCTGACCTCCATGATCTCCACGACCGGAGCCCGGAACGCCGGTGCCGCCGCCCTGTCCACCAAGCGCAGATTTGCCGCCCGGCCGCCGCGGACCCGTGAGGAGTTCATCCGTTCACGGGTGGGGATGATGCGGCACCTTTCGGGTAAGACCCATCCCGCGGATCCCGGGTTTGAGGCCGAACAGGCCGGCCTGGCCTGGGACCGCGGTGCCTATCCGGACGGCGGCAGGGCACGTTCACGGCAGCTTGGCGCCATCAACGCGTCCGCCGACCGTACCGGCGAGCTGGCCGGCATCAGGGTTCCCACACTGGTCATCCACGGAGACCGGGATCCGATTGTGCATCCCAGCGGGGGAACGGCAACCGCGGCCGCCATCCCCGGTTCGCGCCATGTGACGGTTCCGGGCATGGGCCACTACTTCCACCCCGCCGTGGTGCCGGAACTGCTGCGGCTCATGACCGGGCAGCTGGCATCAGGCAGGAAGGCTGATTCTTCCGAGCCGGTCTACTGACCCATTCCGGGGGAAACCGGAACAAAGTTGATCTTGTTGTTGTCCAGGACCCGCTTCTTGGCGATCCGGGTGAATCCCTTGGCATCCAAATGGTTCTTGGCGCGGAAATCTGCCAGGGCGTCGTCGTACGCCTTGTTCATCTGCGCGCCGGTGATGACTTCGGTGGTTCCGTTGGTGAAGCTGATGCTGACGGAGGCCGACTGGGGAAGGTGCCGGTCCATGCGAACAAAGCCGTCGGTGTCCTGCTGAAGAGAGATCAAGTGTTTCCGCCTTTAGAGATGATGAGGTTCCAGTCTTCCCTATTCTTGAGCCGCTGCCGTACCAACCGCCCGCTGGCCCACCACGATGGTTGCCTCCGGATCTTCCCGGCTGAGGGTTTCCGGATGCAGTCCCCGGATTGCCATGAGCAAACCCACAGTTTCTGCCTGGTACCTGCTGCACTCCACCAGCACCGAACCGCCCGGCCGCAGCCAGCGCGGTGCTTCGACGATGATCCGGCGGAGCACGTCCAGGCCGTCGGCACCGCCGTCGAGCGTCAGTGCTGGTTCATAATCCCGTGCTTCCGGCGGCATGGTTCCCAGCTGGGCGGTGGGAACATAGGGGGCGTTGGCGACGACGACGTCGATCCGGCCGCGAAGGGTGTCCGGCAGTGCCAGGAACAGATCACCTTCAAGAACCGTTGCCCGGCCGGTCAGGTTGAGGCGTGCACATTCAACGGCGGCAGGCTGGAGCTCAACGGCGTAGGCCTCCAGAGGAAGTTCTCTGTGTGCGGCGAGGGCTGCACTGACTGCTCCGGAGCCGGCGCACAGCTCGACGACCACCGGGCTGGTCAGCTGGGAGATCAGCACAAGGGCATGCTCTGCCAGGAGCTCGGTACGCCGCCGCGGGATGAAGACTCCGGGGGAGACAGATATCCGCAGGCCGTAGAACTCGGCCCAGCCAAGAATCTGTTCCAGCGGAAGTCCTGTGGTGCGCTGGAAAACCATGTGCTCCAGGATGTCCGGGCTACCGGCTTCAGCAAGCAGGAGGCGGGCCTCCTCTTCGGCGAATACGCAGCCCGCAGCACGAAGCCTAACCGTCAACGATTCTTCGGTGATGTTCCCATGCACCCGTTCACTGTTGCTGATCGACCCGGGGAAGGGCAATGCCTAAGCCCATGACCAGCCGAGACTATGGACCAGCCTCCATTCTGGACCAGCCGTCATTCTGGATTAGCCGTCATTCTGGATTAGCCGCCATTCTGGACTAGCCGCGGTCTGCACTGCCATGCAGCGAGAACATAAAGGGCGGGTACGGTCCGCGCATGTCCATGGCGCCGAGGAGCGTGTTTTTGTCGATCCGGCGGAACGCATCATTAATGGGTTGGGCGTCGTAGATCATGGTGGCGGTCACTACGCCGCGGTATTCCATCATGCGGACCCGCGCTTTTGGCTGTGTGGTGCTCACCAGCCGCAGTAAGGGGCGGATGATGCGGCCTGTGACTGGTTTCCGCAGCAGGGGGCCAAGCCTCAGCGCAGTCTGCAGCGGAACAAACCACGGATTCACCTCGAAGAGCTGATCCTCCCTGCCATTGAAGACCAGCGGGTGTGCGCCGTCGGGGCCGTCGAACGTCTTTCCGTGCCAGCCCAGGGTGCTCAAGAGTCCGTCCAACGGGTGACCGGTCGGCACTTCGGAGCCGTGCCACGACCCTGGGAGTTCTTCGACGCGTACCGGTGGAAGGGCATCAAAAAAAGCCAGGGCCTGCGCCGCAGTGGTGCCGGTGCTGAGAACGCGCAGCCGGGCTGCCGCCGGGGCTTCCTCTTGTGCCATCTGGTGCTCCATTTACAACGCTAAGAACATTTACTACGCTACGAACCGGCTTGCGTGTACTCTCCGTTTAGTTCTTTCGCTAAGCCTTCGAGGTCCCATTGAGTCTGGTCTTCCGTCGCCACATCGGTTAGGTCTACAACCATCCAGTTAGTGCCGCGGACCAGGCGTACTTCTCCTTGGTCGGAATTCCGCCAGATTTCATAGCTTTTTTGCTGGGCGTTCTCATCCGGATAAAGATCAACCTGCACATGGTCCGCGCAGAGTCTTTGCTCTGAGGTGAGTTGTCCTCCGTCCATCGGAACAATGGGGTCACCGATTGGATCGGCTTCACAACCGAGCACCTTATCCACCGCCGTATAGGCCTCTTCAAGGGACCCAAACGAGGCTAAGCCGCCGTCCTCCGGTGCATTCTGGCTGCCGCAGCCCGTGATCACCCCCGCCGCAAGAAAAGCCGCAGTAACCGAGCCTCCCAGTATCCGGCGCTGTTTCATACTTCCCCGCCCCGATGGCGTCATGACAAGCCCCTTGTCTCCATGGAGAGGTCACCAGCGGTCACTGGTCTTCCTATGCAACCCTGCGATCTGACTTCACTATGCAGGGAACAGTACGCGATTATTCAGGGAAGAGTACGCGTGGGAGTCGGCCGGTCTCGCTCAGCCTACTTTCCGTGATGGCCTGGTCAACGGCACCTCTCTTATGAGGGAAGCGGCCGGACTCAGGGTGGGCACAGAAGATTTGTCGCCCTGACAGGCGCAGAAGCGTAGAAAACAGGTAATTCCCTGGAAAAGTCCAGTAACCCAAAACCTTAGTCTGGCGGGCACAAAAACTTAGAATAGAACACATGTACTACTCCTTGCGGGCAATTGATGACGGAGTTCCCGTGGTTGAAACCACTGGTGTTCCGCAGGGGCCTGCGCTGCGAGGCCGGATGGCGGATAGCGCTCGCCGATACAGGTCGCCGGAAACCCGCAGCGGGTCGGACGCTTTGGAGACTGCGGGGGCTTTGAAGGCTTTGGATGCTTTGGAGGCTGCGGAGCGGGTGCGGTTGATTGATGAGATTCGGTTGTTGGAGGAGCTGAAGTGTGCGGTGGCGGCGGCGCAGGCGTGTGCTGCTGCGGCGTTTGATGCTTCTACGTCTCGGGCGCAGGCCCGGGCGGGGGTTGCCGGGCAGCAGCTGGGGCGCGGGGTGGGGGCGCAGATTGGGTTGGCGCGTCGGGAGTCACCGCATCGGGGTAAGAGGTTGTTGGGGTTGGCGAAGGTGCTGACCACGGAGATGCCGTGCACGTTGCGGGCTTTGAGTGCCGGGGTGATTAGTGAGTGGCGGGCAACGTTGCTGGTTCGGGAGACTGCGTGTCTGTCGCTGGCGGACCGGGTGCGGGTGGATGAGGTGGTGGCGGGGAATCTCACCGAGTTGGAGGCGTTGGGGGACCGGGCGTTGGTGGCCCGGATCAGGGCTTTCTCGTATGGGTTGGATCCGCAGGCGGTGGTGAATCGTGCGGCGAGGGCGGTGTCGGAGCGGTATGTGTCGTGTCGGCCGGCGCCGGACACGATGACGTATCTGACGGGGTTGTTGCCGGTGGTTCAGGGTGTGGGGGTGTTCGCGGCGTTGTCGCGGGAGGCTGATCGGTTGCGGGCTGCGGGGGATGTGCGGAGTCGAGGTCAGGTGATGGCCGATACGTTGGTGGAGCGGGTGACGGGGCAGGCGCGGGCTGAGGATGTGAGGGTGCAGGTGCAGTTGGTGATGACGGATCGGGCTTTGCTGGCCGGGGTGTTGCCGGACCTGGCGGGTGATGGCCCGACTACTGGAGCTGGTGCTGACAGCGCTGATGGTGCAGGTGGTGCAGACAGTGTTGATGCTGCCGGCGGCGGCGCGAAGGCTGCGGGTGGCGGCGCAGGGGGTTTTGTTCCTGAGGGTTCGGAGCCTGCGGTGCTGTTGGGGTACGGGATGGTTCCGGCTCAGTGGGCCCGGGATTTGGTCCGCGGCAGTATCGGTGCGGGAAATGATCCGGCTGTTGAGACTCGTGCCACCGATGGTGTTACTGAACCCGGTGGTTCTGATGGCACCAATGGCGGCGCTGAACCTTCTGGCGGCACTGCACCCTCTGGCGGCGGCGGGACCAGCACATCAGGGTCTGGGTGGGGGAATGCCTGGGGTTCGCCGCCGGTGCGGCCGGATCCGCGCACGCAGGTGTGGTTGCGGCGGTTGTATGTGGTTCCGGGGTCGGGGCAGTTGGCGGCGATGGACTCTCGGGCGCGGTTGGTGCCGCGGGGTTTGGCCCGGTTTATTGCGGCTCGGGACCGGGTGTGCCGGATGCCCTGGTGTGGGGCTCCGATCCGGCATTATGACCATGTTGTTCCGTTTCGGGAGGGTGGTCGGACGTCGGCGGAGAATATTCAGGGGTTGTGCGAGGCCTGTAATCAGGCCAAGGAAGCACGGGGCTGGAGTACCAGGCCATCCCAGGCGCCGGAAGGCAGGCATACGGTAGCGACCACCACACCCACAGGACATGTCTACCGATCAACCGCCCCGTCTCCGCTGGCTCTGGAATGAAGGCGCACAAACCAGGGACCAGGCCGCCAACCATCGCCTGCACCGGGGCCGGAAGACAGACACCAATACGGGAGTCAGCACTCGGGCCGGGACACGGGACAATAGGGACGTGAGCACATCGCATGCACCCGGCAACCCGGACGTCCTCCCGCAGATGCCCTTCGACCTTCAGCACATTGGAGCAGGACTGGTCTTTGCCGAGGCGCTGCCGGATCTATTTACGGCATTGGACCCAAGGAACGGAACGCACGGAACGAATGCGGCGGTTGTCCAGGCGCCGCCGGGAACCGGTAAAACCACGCTCGTGCCGCCGATGCTCGCCAATCTGTTGGCCGCACAGCAGGAAGCCCGACAACCGCCCGCAGCCCCGGAAGCCAAAATCCAAGGTTTACCAGTCCAGGAACCCGCCACCGGAAAACTGCCCAGAATCGTCGTGACGCAGCCGCGCCGGGTGGCGGCTCGCTCGGCAGCCCGACGCCTCGCAGCGCTCGACGGCAGCGGGGTCGGTGCCCGGATCGGCTACACCGTACGCGGTGAAAGCCACGCCGGTCCGGAGACCGTCATCGAATTCGTCACCCCCGGCATCCTGCTGCGCCGGCTGCTGTCCGATCCGGGGCTGGAAGGGATGGCCGCCGTCGTTCTTGACGAAGTGCACGAACGCGGCCTGGAAACAGATCTGCTGTTGGGTATGCTCACCGAGGTGCGGCAGCTGCGCGATGATCTGAGCCTGGTGGCAATGTCCGCCACGCTGGACGCACCGCGGTTTGCCGCGCTGATCGGGAACGACGGCGAGGATCCGGTTCCCGTAGTCGGGTGCCCCTCAGCCCTCTACCCACTGGAAACCCGCTGGCAGCCCGCGCCCTCCCTGCGCCTGGACGAGCGCGGCGTAACCCGCAGCTTCCTCGACCATGTTGCCGACACCGCCGCAGCAGCTCACGCAGAACTGCTGGCCGAAAATCCGCAGGCCGACGCCCTGGTCTTTGTCCCCGGCGCCTGGGAAGTCTCCAGCGTTGCATCCCGTATTCGCGGCCGCGCCGGGGCCGGAACCGAGGTGCTGGAGTTGCACGGGCAGATCGATCCGCGGGAACAGGACCGCGCTGTTTCCGGTCGCGCCCCCGGGGACAAGCCCCGCATCATCGTCTCCACGAGCCTGGCCGAATCCTCCTTGACCGTCCCGGGGGTCCGGCTGGTCATTGACTCCGGATTGGCGCGGGAACCGCGCCGGGATGCGGCACGCGGAATGTCCGGCCTGGTGACCGTCTCCTGCTCCCGGGCCTCCGCCGAACAGCGGGCCGGACGTGCCGCCAGGCAGGGGCCCGGACGCGTGGTCCGCTGCTACGACGAGCGGACGTTTGGAGCAGCTCCTGCGCACCAGACGCCGGAGATCTCGGTGGCGGACCTGACCGCCGCAGCATTGGTCCTGGCCTGCTGGGGCTCCCCGGGAGGTGAGGGGCTGGCGCTGCCCGATGCACCTCCGCAAGCAGCCATGGAAGATGCCCAGGCCGTGCTGCGGGATCTCGGTGCCGTGGATACCTCCGGGGCCGTGACCTCCACGGGCAAGACCTTGGCCCGGATCCCCGCCGATCCCCGCCTGGCCCGGGCGCTGCTGGACGGATCACGTGTTGTTGGAGCCCGTACCGCGGCAGAAGCCGTAGCACTGGTGGCGGGCGATCACCGCGCTCCCGGTGCCGACCTCATCCGGCTCCTGGCTGCCCTGAGGTCGGGACGGGATCCCGGGGAGCGGCGCTGGATCGAGGACGTGCGGCGCATGCAGGGCATCGCCCGCCGTGAAGGACCGGCAGGCCGTGAAGGACCGGCAGGCCGTGAAGGACCGGCCCGCCGTAAAGATCCAGCTGACGTTACTGGCGCTGATGCCGTCGGATTCGTGGTCGGACTGGCCTTTCCGGACCGCATTGCCCGCCGCGTATCCGGAGAGGGACCCGAACGTTATCTGCTCTCCTCCGGAACCCGTGCCGGGTTGCCATCGGGAAGCCCTCTGACCGGACATGAATGGCTAGCGGTCGCCGAAGTGACCCGCGCTCAGGGCCGTGACACCGCCGGCACCGGAGCCGTGATCCGCTCGGCGGCGCCGCTGAGCCAAGACACGGCGGAAGCGGCAGCACATCATCTGCTCATCGACACGGTTGAGGCGCGTTTTGTGTCCGGCCGTGTCACCGCCAGACGTGAGCGCCGTCTGGGCGCCATTGTGCTTTCCACCACACCGGTCCGGCCGTCGGCGGCGGATGGTCGGGCGGCGGTGGCCCGGGCCCTGATGCAGGAAGGACTCGGCATCATTGGCTTCTCTCCGGCCGCGGAGGCCCTGCGCCGCCGCATGGCCTTGATCCGCCGGGAGCTGGGGGAGCCGTGGCCGGATGTTTCCGAGCCGGCACTGCTGGCCCGGCTGGACGACTGGCTGGCACCTGAGCTTTCGTCCCTTGCAGCGGGTGCCTCGGTGAACAGCGTGGACCTCACCGAGCCGCTGCGCCGCCTGCTGCCCTGGCCGGAGGCCTCACGCCTGGCGGAACTCGCACCGGAACGCCTCACCGTTCCCAGCGGCTCCAACGTCCGGATCGCGTATCCGGAACCCGGCGACGACGGCGGCAGGCCGGTGGTGGCGGTCAAACTGCAGGAGTGTTTCGGCTGGGCGGAAACCCCGCGGGTAATCCAGGGCAGGGTCCCCGTGCTGTTCCATCTACTCTCGCCGGCCCGCCAGCCACTGGCTGTGACGGATGACCTGGCGTCCTTCTGGGCCGGACCCTACCTGCAGGTGAGGGCCCAGATGCGGGGCCGATACCCCAAACACCCCTGGCCTGAAGATCCCTGGTCGGCCAAGGCAACAGCCAAGACAAAGGCCCGGATGTAGCGGCTGCGGGCACGCGATATCCGCTGGGATACGGATCACGTGGGTGGCTGCGCTGGGATAGCAACGCGCGCTCATAGGCTGGTAGGGCGGCGATCCGTCTCTTTGGCCGCAGTGAAAGGCCGGCTAGACCGTGATGCTCCACCTCCGTGATTTTCTGTCGGTTCCGGCCGGCCGCGGCCACCGCTTTCCCGCCGTCCGGGTTGCCGCCGGCCTGCTGATTCCGCTGCTGGTCCTGATTCTGATTGGCCACACCGATCTGACCATGTGCGCCGTCTTCGGCTCCCTGACCGGAGTCTTTGGCCGCAGCGAACCGCACTGGCGCCGGCTCCGGCATCAAAGCCAGTCCGGTGCGCTGATGTGCCTGACCGTGGTTGCCGGAGTTTCCCTCTCCCTGACCGGTGGCGGCCCCTGGGAAGTCGTTGCGGCCGCCACAGTGATCGCCGGAGCCATATCCGTTGCCGCCGACTACCTGCGCGTGCGTCCCGCCGGACCGTTCACCTATATTTTCGCCTTCACAGCAACCGCCGCCGCCCCTTTCTCCGGCACCGTGGGCGAAGCCGCCCTAGTTGCAGCCGGCAGCGCACTGACTGCGGTCCTCCTCGGGATTGCCGGCCGGGCACATGCGCGGCGACACACCCCGGTGCTTCCCCGAACACCGGTGCCGGCGCCGAACTGGAGCGCCATCCTGCAGCACTCGGGCAGATACATCACCGCCGTGGCCGCGGCAGGATCCCTGGCCGTGCTGGTGGGACCCGGACACAGCTACTGGGCCATGCTGGCAGCTTGCGCTCCGATTGCCGCCGCCGATGCAGCCCGGGCACCACTGCGGGCAATCCATTTCATCCTGGGAACCTATGCGGGAGTACTGCTCTCAGGGCTGCTGCTGCAGCCGGAGTGGTCTGCGGTGCAGCTGGCCGTTCTGCTCACCGCGCTGCAGTTCGCCGGCGAGGTGTACGTGATCCGGCACTACGCGCTGGCCATGGTCTTCCTGACACCGGTGGCACTGCTGATGACCGACTTTGCGTCCCACCAGCCGGTGTGGGACCTGACTGTGGATCGGGCGGTGGAAACCACCATCGGTGCGGTGGTCGCCGTCGTCGTTGTGTTGCTCACCACGCAGCGGAAGCCGGCCGGGCCGCCTGTCCCAACCGCCGGCGCCGCGGCTATTAACGCCCGTCGAAGCCCAAACCGGCGCAAACGCCGGACCCTCCGGCAGCCCGGCGAATAGACTTTCTTCCATGACGGACCGACCCCGGATCCTCGTCGTGGAAGATGACCGCCGGCTGGCCCGGATGCTGGCGGACCTCCTGAAGTCGGAGGGATATCTGGTGACGCTGGCCTTTGACGGGCAGCGCGCACTGCACGAGGGTCTGACCCATCCCTTCGACGTGCTGCTGCTGGACCGCGGGCTGCCTGCCATCGAGGGCCTGGATGTGCTGGCCCGGCTCCGCAGCCGCGGGGTGCTGACACCGGCCCTGATCCTCTCCGCACTGGGCAATCCTGCGGACCGGGTGGAGGGGCTGAACCGCGGCGCTGAAGATTACCTGGCAAAGCCCTTTGACGTTGACGAGCTGCTGGCGCGGCTGCGGGCGCTGCAGCGCCGGAACATCACCCGGGTGCCGGTGCTGCCCGTGCCCGGCGGCACCCTGGACACCACTGGGCGAACCGTCACCACCGACAGTGGGGAAGTGGTGGTGCTCTCGGACCGGGAGGGTGCACTGCTGGAACACCTCGCGCGGCGGCCCGGCCAGGTTTTTCCCCGGGCGGACCTGCTGGACGCGGTCTTTCCCGAAGCGGACGACGACGGCGTGGTGGACACGTATGTGCATTACCTCCGGCGAAAACTGGATAGGGAAGCGGTGCTCACTGTGCGCGGCGTCGGCTACCGGCTGGGGGTGCGGACATGAGGGTGCGGATATGACGGTATGGTCATGACGTTACGGCGCATGAGGATGCGGCGGCCGATGACGCGCATGACCCGCAGTCCGGAGGAAACCGAGCTGCGGCGGGCGGCGCTGCGCCTGGCCGTACAGTTCACGGCGCTGACCGTGGTGCTGCTGGGTCTGGCCGGCATCCTTGTCTACGGATTGGTCTCCACCCAAAACCGTGAGGCGGCCGATCAGACCATGGCCGCGGAGGTGCAGATCGATTCTCCGCGGGAAGCACCCCTGGATGTTTTTCTGGCCGTGTATGACGACGGCCGGCTGGCGGTGTCGCGCAACATGCATTCCACTGGATGAGGAGGCCGCTCACAATGGTGGCCGCCAGCGGCGAATCACTCCGGACTACCGTGACGGCGGGCGACCGGCCCTACGGGGACCGGACCTACGAAGTGCTGACCGTTCGGCGCGGCGGTGACGTGGTGCAGGCAGCCGTTGACACGCATGAGGCGACCGAGCAGCTGCGCCGGCTCAGCCTCGCCTTGGTTGTCTCGGTCCTGGTCTCGGTCCTGGCGGCCGGACTGGTGGCGGGCGCGTTTTCCGCCATCGGCCGCACGGGCTGCCATGCGGCCGATGGCCGGGGCGCTGGCCCTGCAGCGACGGTTCGTGGCCGACGCCAGCCATGAACTGAGGACACCGCTGACGCTCCTAAGCGCCTGCGCACAGCTGCTCCGGCGTCGGCTGGCGTCGTCGTTGTCGTCAGCGTCACCGGTGTCGCCGGCGGATGCGGCAGAGGTGCCGCCCGAATCTTCGCCAGACAGGCACGCCGATGCGGAGGCGCTCCAAGCCGCGGTCGGGGCAGCGACGCCCAGGACACTCAGGAAGCTCCTGCAGCCTGACCTCGGGCCGGGCTGGCATTGAACCGAACGGCTGCATACCAGCCGATATCCAGAACTGTCCCAGCAACAATAAGGCAACAATAAGGCAACAAAAAGGGAACGTCCGGACCAGATGGCCGGACGTTCCCTTTTTGTGTATCCCTCTCGAAGAGCGGGTCCGTTCGCTTCCCGCGCACCGAGGTGAACTACGGCGTGGTTAGGCTACGCGGTAGTACACGGCGCCGGAACCGACGTTAGCGCTCTGCTGAACAGTCTGGTTGCCGTTCCACCCGCTGTGGATGGCCTGGCCGTCACCGACGTAGATGGCGATGTGGGCAAAGCCCATGCCGCCGTCAGCGTAGAAGGCGATGTCGCCGGGCTGGGGGTCAGAAACCGGAGTTCCGTATGCAGCAAGCTGCGCCGGTGACAGGTCGCCAACGGAGTGGCCGGCTGCCCGGAGGGCAACCTCAACCAGGACGGTGCAGTCCTGGGCGGCACCCATCTGGGCATAGGCGGAGCTCAGCATGATGGCGTTCGTGCCGGTCACAGCTGCACCGGTGGGAGCAGCCGGTGTCACAGCGGACGCCTGGGTGGTGATGCTGCTGAAGTCGGCCACAGCGGCGGTCTCTACGGCCGGAGCGGCATAGACAGCTTCGGCCGGAGCAGCGTAGTCGGCTTCGGCGGGAGCAGCATAGGCAGCTTCAGCAACTGCAGCCACGGCGCCGCCGGCGTACGTGATGACATCACCGGGGTAGATGATGGATTCCAGTGACAGGCCGTTCAGCGCCAGGACGTCGTCCAAGGTGACGCCGTACGTTGCAGCAATTTTGCTCAGCGTATCGCCGGACTGGACAACGTGGGTTGAGCCGGTGGCGGCAGCGGCGGGTGCCGCAGCCTCCACGGGAGCAGCTACAGGAGCCTCCACAGGAGCAGCTACAGCGGCAGGAGCGCTGTAGGACTCGGTTGAGTCGTTGGCGATGACGCCCGCCGAAGCGGGACCGGCCATGCTCAGCACCAGACCGGAGCCTGCTGCCATGACGGCAGCGGCGCTGCCGATGGTGCGTGCTTTACCGCTGGTTGCGGTCGCGATGGAGGCCAGCAGTCCGGCGTTGTTGGCACGGTGGCGTCCACGAGTGTTGTTAAAAGACAATGAGTTACCTCTCCCGATACCTGCGAGGTGAGCTGTCGGATGCGGATGGGAGTCATCCGGTCCGCCGAAGAAACCTCGGCTGACTTAACCCCAAGGATTCAAAGGAACCCGTAGATGGTTCCCCCGCCTCTGCCGAAGTGTTTATATCTGTGGACCTTGACCAGCGGCAGAGTTAGGTAACAAGCCAAGGGAGCCGCTTCAGATAACGGCATGGGTTCTACTGTAGGAGAAGATTACGGGGAGATAACTATTTAGTAACGGAACTCGCAGGAGGGTGTGAGTGGCGCCTCTTTGTGCTACAAGTGGCCGGTGGCACACTGTGGACGTTCCACCCCGGAACGGCAGGCCCGCGACGGGGGCAGAGGTGGCCTGGGCTCACCACCGCGCACTCCGCGTCCCTCCCGGCTACGCCGGCAAGTCAGCCTGTCGTTGGGCGGATGCGGAAGTGAAGTTCCCGAATCCCAGCATCAGATCACCGGGGGCAAGCCTTAGTCCGCGGACAAGACCGGAGCCCTTAAGCACGGACCCGCGCTGCTCCGGCGGGAACGATTCGTGGTCCCCGCCGTCAGCAAGCACCACGGATTCTGCCTGCACGGCTCCAAGGATCTGGGAGCCGGAACCGAGGACCGAACGTCCGGAGACAACTGCGCCGTGGGCCAGCCGGGCGCGGTCGCCCACCGCCACGGCATCCGCCCGGCCGGCGGTGAGCTGGACTCCGCCGGGTCCCAGCGTGATTTCGGATCCGAGGAGGAGCATTCCGCCGTGCTCGGCGGACAGGAACGCGCCGGGATAAAAGACATTCCGGTGCCCGATGACGCATGAACTCTGCTCATCCACTGAAATAACGGTGCCGGGATAAAACACATTTCCCTCGCCCAGCTGAACTCTGCGGGAAATTAGTGTGGAGGAAGGATCGAGGATCTGCTGGGTGGCACAGAGCTGAAGAATTTCCGCGACGGTGAGGTAACCGAATTCTTGGCGAACGCTGTCGGGGTCATTTCGCTGGAGCTCTGGCATATTCTTCTCTTCCTCCGTCATCTTGCCGGACCGGGCACGCAACCACCGGAACCGGGAGCCCTCCTAGCCTACCCGTCCATTGCGCTCCGCAGCGGCGGGCTGAATACGGGAATTAGCGCTACATGAGCGCCGGTAGGTTTGTCCAGAGTGCCGGTCCGAGTCCAGATGCAGGTGATCTGAAGAAACAAAGGCATCTCCCTCATCCCGGGAAGCCTCCCGGCAGGTTAGGAGCGCAGATATGCCAAGGTAGCCAGCACCCGGCGGTGGCCGCTGTCCGACGGAGAGAGGCCGAGTTTCGCGAAAATGTTGCCGATATGTTTGCTGACTGCGGTTTCGGAAACGGAAATAGCCTGTGCAATGGCGGTGTTTCCAAGACCCTCCGCCACTAGTCCCAGCACCTCGAATTCACGCGGGGTCAGCGACCTCACCGGGTCCCGGGTGCTGCGGCGGCTGAACAACTGGGCAATGACCTCCGGATCCATCACGGTGCCACCGGCCAGCACCCGTCTGAGGCCGTCCACAAAATCACCGACCTTTCCCACGCGTTCCTTCAGCAGGTAGCCCACACCCTGCGCGCCTGAGGCCAACAGACGGCTGGCGTACCGGTCCTCCACATAGGCGGAGAGGACAAGGACCGGAAAATCCGGTACCCGTGAACGAAGTTCCAGCGCCGCGCGCAGTCCCTCATTGGTGTACGACGGCGGCATCCGCACATCAAGGACCGCGCCGTCCGCGCTCCCGGGTTCAAACGCAGCGAGCAGGTCCTCGGCATTATCGGCGGACCCGACCACCTCAAACCCCTCGCCCTGGAGCAGCAGTTCCAGGCCCGCACGCAGCAGGGCGTCGTCTTCGGCGATCAGAAGGCGCATGGCAGTTCCACCCTTAATTCGGTTGGTCCGCCCTGCGGACTGGTGAGGATTAGTTTGCCTCCAAAGGCCGAGGCCCGGCGTGCAATTCCGGCGAGACCGGTCCCGGCAGCGAGTCCGGTGCCCGTGCCGGTCCCGCCGCCGTGAGGCGGTACAGCGGCACCGCCGCGTCCGTCGTCGTTCACCCGGACCACCAACACATCTTCGCGCGGGACGGCTTCGGTCCGGAGGATCACTTCAATCCGCGACGCATCCGAGTGCTTCGCGGCGTTGGTCAGGGCCTCGGCCAGGATGAAGTAAGCGGCCGCTTCCACAGCCGCCGGAGCCCGGAGCAGACCGTGCACGTCCAGGGAACACGGAATAGGGGACCGGCTGGTCAGCGCGGACGCGGCGCCGCCCAGACCCAATTCATCAAGAATGGGCGGATAAATGTCATGCACGGCCTCGCGCAGCCCGGCCAGGGCTTCCGTGGCGGCATCCTGGGCGCGGCCGATGAACGGCACCGCTGCCGCCGGATCGGTTTCCGCAGCACGCTGGGCCAGCCCGAGCATCATGACCACGCCCACCAGCCGGTTCTGGGCGCCGTCGTGCAGTTCCCGTTCGATCCGGCGCAGTTCCGCGGCGTGCGCGGTGAGGGCGCTGGCCCGGGCAGCGGAAAGATCCTGGATCCGGCGGGAGAGCTCGTCGTAGCGGCGGGGCGAGAGAATCGCCAGCGTTCCGCCGCTGAGCCGCCGCGCCATCCACGGCGGCAACAGCCAGGCAGCAAGTGCGTAGGCCAGCCCCAGCAACACGGTGACTGCCGCGGCGGGCCAGCTGGTCACCGGAAAGGCCAGCTCCAGCGGCGTCGCCTGCGGAAACAGCATCCACCACGGCGCAGCGAGTACATAGAGCACGGCGGCCAGGGGCAGCGCCACGGCGAGGCATCCGGCCAGCAGGGCAAAAGCGCCGTGGAACAACAGCCAGGACACATCGCGCTTTGTTTCCGGGGCACTCACCAGCGCTGCCAGCTCGCCGAAGCTCTGCCGGCCATCCAGCCGGCGGCGGTCAAAGGGTACGACGGCGGAGCTATAGGCGCCGGCGCGGGCCTGCGCCCGGGACGCCAGCAGATTCAGGGCCGCCAACAGGCGCGGAACCGGATACAGTCCAACACCCAGCGGCAGGAAGGGAAGCAGTACGACGCCGGCTATGAGGAGTCCCAGCGACGCCGGCCAGGACAAACCCTCGCGCAGCAGGAAGCGGACATCCCGCAGGCGGGTCTCCAGGCTGGCACGGGCGGGAAGTATCACCTGCCCGATTATGCCCTGCCGCACACACGGTGTCGGTATAGCCAGCTATACCCCGGATTGGGTTGCTGGCCGTATCGGTTCGGGGATTGCTGCTCCGTAGCGTCGAAGACAGCGAAAGTGCGGCGGCAACCGGCCGCCGCGGCCCGACACAAAGGACGTCTCCATGTACACCGACGGCACTGAACTCCCCGGACCGGCTGCCCTGCAGCTGGAGGGAGTGTCCAAGAGCTACCGCTCCGGCACCGGAAGCGTACCGGCCCTGCGCGGGGTGTCCCTTGCCGTGCCGGCAGGGACCTTTACGGCCGTGATGGGGCCATCCGGTTCCGGCAAGAGCACCCTGCTGCAGTGCGCCGCCGGGCTTGACACCCCGGACAGCGGACGGGTGCTGCTGGGATCCACCGATATCTCGGCCCTGCGCAGGAGGGCCCTGACCGTGTTCCGCCGGGACCACGTGGGGTTTGTGTTCCAGTCCTACAACCTGCTGCCCCAGCTTTCCGTTGCCCGCAACGTCACGCTGCCGCTGCTGCTGGGCGGCCGCAGCGTGGACCGGGAATGGCTTGACTATGTCCTGGAAGCCGTGGGGCTGAGCGGCCTGAATGAACGGAAGCCACAGGAACTCTCCGGCGGGCAGCAGCAGCGGGCCGCAATCGCCCGTGCCCTGATCACCCGCCCCGATGCTGTCTTCGCCGATGAGCCCACCGGAGCCCTGGACTCGGCCACCGCCCGGCAGGTCCTTGATCTGCTGCGGCACACGGTGACCGATCTGGGACAGACGGTGGTGATGGTGACCCACGATCCGGTGGCCGCCTGCTCCGCGGACAACGTCATCTTCCTCGCTGACGGGCATCTGGACGGCAGTATGGCCAACGCCAGCGTCCGGGACGTCACCGAGCGCGTGGCCTACCTGGGGGAGCGGTAACGATGTTTGCACTGGCTACAGCATCTATCCGGCACAACCGAGGCGGTTTCGCCGGCGTCTTTTTTGCCGTCTTCCTGTGCGCCGCGCTGATCTCGGCCATGGGAATCCTCATCGAATCGGGGCTGCGCGGAGGTACGGCCCCGCAGCACCTCGCCGGCGCCGACGTAGTTGTGGCGGCTCCGCAGTCGATGCCCGTACCGGAGGACATTGCGGCGCCTTTTGCCGAACGCGTCCTTCTTCCCGCCGGCAAGGTGAACGACGTGGCCGCCGTGCCGGGTGTGGAGCGGGCGGTCGGGAATCTCAGCATTCCCCTGGTCGGCGGGGAGGGGGAGAGCATCGAGGCGGCCGCGTGGGAATCAGCGGCGCTGGCACCCTATGCGCTGACCTCCGGCCGGGCACCGCAGGGAACGCAGGAGATTGTTCTGGACGACTCCTTCGGGGCCGCTGAGGGTTCCCGCATTGTGCTGTTCCATGGGGGAGAACCCGCTGAGTACACGGTGGCCGGCACCGTCACAGCGCAGGGGAGTGCCGCACGCGGTGATACCGATACCAGCACCGGCTCCGCGGTACCGGCTGCTTTCCTTAGTTCCTCCGGCGCTGCAGCCCTGTGGCCGCACGCGGGAATGCTCACCTCTGTGGGGGTAATAGCGGAACCCGGTGCCGATCCCGGAAAGCTGGCGGCTGCCATCGAGACTGAAGTGGCCGGCGTCGTGGGCTATACCGGAGACCGCCGCGGCGACGTGGAGACGCCGGGCGGCGCCGCCGGCCGCACGATGCTGTTGGTACTGAGTGCCTCCCTGGCCGGGACGGCCGTGATGACAGCGGTCTTTGTGACGGCGGGAACCCTGTCCCTGTCGATCATGTCGCGGCGGCGTGAGTTCGCCCTCCTGCGCGCCGTCGGAGCCGGCGCCGGCCAAACCCTCGCACTGATTGTGCGCGAGGTGGTGCTGGTAGCGGGGGCTGCCGCGGTCCTGGGGTCGCTGCCCGGGTTCTGGCTTGCCCAGCTCCTGGCGCGCCAGTTCACAGCCGGCGGGATCATCCCCGCGGACTTTGCCCTGGCCTACAGCCCGCTCCCGGCGCTCGCGGCTGTGCTGCTGAGCTCTGCGGCCGCAGCCGGAGCTTCTCTGGTTGCCGCCCGCGGAGCCGTGCGGGCAACACCTACAACGGCACTGCGGGAAGCTGTCACGGAAAACCCTGCCCTTGGCCGGCGTCGGGCTGTCACGGGCCTGGTCCTGCTGGGCAGCGGACTGCTTGCCGCGCTCACACCGCTGGCCGTGCCCGGCCTGGCTGGCCTGACGGCGGCTGCGGGAAGCGTGCTGCTGCTGGTCATCGGTGCCGCAGTGCTCGGGCCGTGGATCGTGACGGGCGTCCTCAACGGAGTGCGGCCGCTGCTGCGCCGCAGCCCGTCTGCGTCCCTGGTCCTGGCGGAAGCCAATGCGGCTGCCTTTCCCCGCCGGCTCGCGGCCGGAATAGTTCCGCTGGCTTTGGCTATGGCCCTGGGGTCGGTGCAGCTGTTTATCGCGCCGACAGTGGAGACCGAGGCGGCGCAACAGTCCCGGGACTCAGTGGTGGCCGACTATCTGGTTTCGGCACCGGGTTCCGGTATCTCCGCTGATCTTGCCGACCGGGTTGCGCAGGTGCCCGGTGTGCAGGCGGCAACCCCGGTGGCCCGTTCCGCCGTTCTGGTCCAGGCCGCCTTCCTGGGCGTGGAGGAGACCGTAGAGGCCTACACTATTTCCGGGCTGGGCGGACAGGACCCGGAGAAGTCGCTGGATCTTGGGCTCAGCGAGGGTTCGCTGGGGCGGCTGGCCGAGCCCGGAACCGTGGCGCTCAGCGACGATCTGGCCCGGGCCTCCGGCACTGCAGTGGGCGCAGACTTCGCCTTCCACTACGGCGACGGAACCGAGGCGACCGCCGTCGTCGTCGCAACCTACGAGCGTGGGCTGGGCTTTGGTGACCTTGCCGTGGACAACGAAACCCTGCGGCAACACACCACCGCCGGGCTGAACGACTACATACTGGTCACCGCGGTTCCCGGGGCGGACGCAGTTCAGCTGCGGGCCGCCGTCGGCGCCCTGGGGCTAACGATGCTGGACCGTGACGAACTGGGTGCGGCCGGGGCTGACGAGCGCAGCGCCGAGTCCTGGATCTCAGTGGTTGGGCTGCTGGTCCTGCTGGGCTACGTTGGCCTGTCCGTGGTCAACGCCCTGGTGATGGCCACCGCGCGGCGGCGGCCGGAGTTTATGCTGCTGCGCGCTCTCGGCGCCTCGGACCGGCAGCTGCGGCGGATGACCGGTATGGAAGCGGTGGTGGTGGTGCTGGCCGCCGTGGTGCTGGGAAGCGTGCTAGCACTGCCGCCGCTGATGGGCATTGCCTTCAACGTTTCCGGGCAGCCGCTTCCCACGATTGTTCCGGCAGTCTTCCTGGCACTTGCCGGAACAACGGCGGTAATTGGCCTGGGTTCCATCGCGGTGGCCACGCGTGCCGCGCTGCGGCCGGTCCGTGGCTAGGGTCGGGATGTGACGCGGTACGGTGCCGCCGTCGTCGAGGGTGTCCCTCCGGCCCGCCGAGTGTAGGGACGATACCGCTCCGGCCCGCCGAGTGTAGGGACGATACCGCTCCGGCTGCGTGAAAGCGGCACGATTGCGACTTTCGATGGTCCGGAACGCCACGACCCCTACACTCGACGGCGCTCGAGGGCGCTCGACGGCGGCCTATCCACACGAGTGTGAAGCCGGCACCTCGGGTGCTTTAAAAGAGGGCAGCCCAGCGTATCCGATTGCGGCTCCCGCTCCGGGGCCGCATAGGATTGCATCCCGGGCCAGGACCGTAGTGACGGCCCGATGTGAACGTCCACAACCCTGAACAGGATTCCTCCCTTTTGAGTATTGACTCGTCTTCCGTCGCCACTTCCGCGCCGTCGTCGTCCGGAACCTCGAACCGCCGCAAGGCAGCCGCGCCTGACTCCCTGGACCCGCGCACCAAGACTGTGATCGGCCTGCTGCTCGTCTCGTCCTTTGTGGTGATCCTGAACGAGACCATCATGAGCGTGGCCCTGCCGCGCCTGATGGCGGATCTGAACATTACCGCCGCAACTGCGCAGTGGCTGACCACCGGATTCATGCTGACCATGGCAGTGGTCATTCCCGCCACCGGATTCCTGCTGCAGCGTTTTTCCATGCGCGGCCTGTTCGTCACCGCCATGTCGCTGTTCAGCGCGGGCACGCTGCTGGCGGCGCTGGCCCCGGGGTTCGGCACGCTGCTGGGCGGCCGCATCATCCAGGCCGGCGGCACGGCGATCATGCTGCCGCTGCTGATGACCACCGTTCTGAACGCCGTGCCTGCACACCGCCGCGGCCGCATGATGGGCACCATCTCGATTGTCATCGCCGTGGCTCCCGCTATTGGGCCGACCGTCTCGGGGATTATCCTCAACGCCCTGGACTGGCGCTGGATGTTCTGGCTCGTCCTGCCGATCGCATTGCTCTCACTGGCGGTGGGCGCCTGGAAGGTCCAAAACCTCACCGAGCCCAAACGCGTGCCTTTTGACGTGCTTTCGATCGTACTGTCCACCTTCGCCTTCGGCGGCCTGATCTTCGGCCTGAGCAGCATCGGCGATGCCGCCCGGGGTGAGGCCCTGATGCCTCTGTGGATTCCCCTGACCGCCGGGGCCCTGGCCATGGCCGGGTTTATCCTGCGCCAGCTGGTGCTCCAACGCTCAGACCGGGCCCTGATGGACCTGCGCACCTTCGCGAGCAAGCCCTTTGTCATCGCCGTCGTCATGGTCCTGGTCAGCATGATGGCGCTGTTTGGCTGTTTGATTGTCCTTCCGCTCTACCTGCAGAACGTCCTGGGCCTCAGCACACTGGATACCGGGCTGATGCTCCTCCCCGGCGGCGCCGTGATGGCGATCCTTTCCCCCATTGTGGGAGGACTCTTCGATCGGTTCGGACCCCGCCCCCTGGTCATTCCGGGAGCACTGGTGCTCAGTGCCGCACTGTGGGGCATGACAACGCTGGACGAGGCCAGCCCGGTCCCCGTCGTCATTGTGCTGCACTGCCTGCTGAACACCGGTCTGGGATTCATTTTCACGCCGCTCTTCACCTCAGCCCTTGGCTCGCTGCACAAATCCCTCTATTCCCACGGCAGCGCGATTATTAATACGCTCCAGCAGCTGGCCGGTGCTGCAGGCACGGCTGTATTCATCACCCTGATGACCGCCGGCACCACAGCAGCAGTCGCCGGAGGGGCTGCGGGTATCCCGGCTGCCGCCGCCGGAGTGCACACGGCATTCTTCTGGGGAGCTGTGATCTCACTGGTGGCCGTGGCGGCGTCGTTCTTCGTGCGACGGCCCACTAATGAAATGCCCGACGGCGTGGCCGTCCACTAAGTTCCGCGTGGGGAAACCAGAGGAGCCGGCGGCGCGGCCCGGAGGTATTGCCGTCTTTGGGATGGCCTGACTTTGGGAGAAGACTATTTTGAGTGCATTCGCGCTGGTATGCAGGGCCGCTGCAGTTTCATCTGCTCCGCGGCGTGTGACAGTCACCGGATTAACTGGTGTCCGCTAAAGCGGAATGTGGTGCGTAGTCTATTCGATGGCCGCTGCCCGGCTAAACTGATTGGCAGGGGTGGTTCAGAATAATCAGAAAAGGGACAAGATCACGTGGCCCAGAGAAGACAAGTTCTGTTGATTGATGACCTTACGGGCGATGACGCACAGGAAACTGTGAAGATCGCCTTGGACGGTGCACAATACGAAATTGACCTGACGTCGGAGCATGCCGCTGAACTTCGTGAGAAGCTCGGGCCGTATATCTCCGCTGGACGCCGCCTGCGCGGCGGATCAACCGGACGCGGCGCACGGCGCGAAGCCGCGCCCCGCAGTGATGACAGCCGAAAGATCCGTGAATGGGCCATTGCAAACGGCTATAAGCCAAGTGCTCGCGGACGTATCAGCCAGGAAATTCGAGAGGCGTACAGCGCAGCTGCGCACTGATCGGTTGCGGTGCATTTCTCCTGATGCGTCGTCCCGCCGCCCTTACGGGGCGGGACGACGCATCAGGAGACCTGTACCGAGCAACAATCCGCCATATTTCGGTGCATCAGCGTCATATAACGGACCACTGGGATTTCGTCGTCAGGCCGGGCAAGCTGGGGAGTGCCCCTCCGCACGGCACCCGGCGCACAGCCGGGGAGGGGGCGCACCCGCGATGCCAGTGGATCAGAGTTTTATCCACACCATCCAGAGCAGCTGAGAGACCTGCCTCCGTGACGCTGCAGCTTCCCCCGGGCTATTCCCCCGGAAAGGTGCTAATGGCAGGAACGATGGAAGGAATACGCCATGACGCACGATCACATTCCCACGAGCCACGCCGGTTCGCTGCCCCGGACCCCGGAGCTCATTGCTGCCAATGCCGCACGCACCTATGCCGACGACGGTTTCACCCTGGAGCGTTCGCCGGAGTTTGAAACATTGTTGACTGATGCCGTTGTTGACCTCGTCCAGCGCCAGAAAGACCTGGGGATTACGATCCCCGGCGACGGAGAATACGGCAAGGCCATGTCCAATGCCGTGGACTACGGTGCCTGGTGGACGTACAGCTTCCAACGCACAGCCGGGCTGGAACTTACCGAATTCAATCCCATCACGGCCGGCGCAGTCCGCAGCGAGCCCGGGAACATTCGACTAACGTCCTTTGCCGACAGGAGGGACTGGACCCGATTCTCCGCCGCCTACTCCGATCCGGAAAGTGGAATTCAGCTCGGCAGGAATGCCACCGCTTTTCCGACAGCCACCGGGCCCATCAGCTACACCGGCCAGCAGGCACTGACGGCTGATATCTCCAACCTCAAGGCGGGTCTGGAAGCAGCAGGTCTTTCCACCGGGTTCATTACCGCACTGTCGCCGGGCTCCGCCAGCCGGATTGGCAATGAGCACTACAAGAGCGAGGAAGAATTCATCTACGCGTGGGCGGATGTCCTTCGCGAGGAATACACGGCAATTATTGCCGCCGGGCTGACCGTTCAGATTGATGATCCCTCGATCGCTGAAAACTGGGACCAGATCAATCCGGAGCCCAGCGTGGAGGATTATCTGCGCTTTACCCGGATTCGTGTTGAAGCGCTGAATTACGCGCTGCGCGGCTTGCCCGAGGAACAGATCCGCTTTCACGTCTGTTGGGGATCATGGCACGGTCCGCACACCAATGACATCGGGTTTGGCGAGATTGTGGACCTGGTGCTGGGCATCAACGCCGGCTCCTACGCCTTTGAGGCAGCCAACGTACGGCACGAACATGAGTGGACCATCTGGCGTGACACGCATTTACCCGAAGGCAAGGTCCTGGTTCCGGGCGTGGTATCCCATGCCACCAATGTGGTGGAACATCCGGAGCTGGTGGCGCAGCGGATTGAACGTTTTGCCGGGCTCGTTGGTCGGGAAAACGTCATTGCCGGAACCGATTGCGGCCTGGGCGGGCGTCTTCATCCCGACATTGCCGTTGCCAAGCTCGAATCGTTGGGCAGGGGCGCGCAGATCGCGGGTAACCGGCTGTTTGCCGGAGCGTCCTCGGTTCGGTAGGGGTCGATGGGACGGGCGGCCCCCGGACCACAATTTCCGGTGCGGCCCGTGCCCTCCGTCCTTCCGGACACCCACTTACCGCATACCCTTGACGGTTTGCTGAAGCGCACCCATACTCGGTTACTAAACGATCAGTTACCGCCCACGATGCGCTGGAGCCGACATGAGGACCGCAAAGAGCACCGAGACCATGGCGACCACCGAAGAAGCCGGGGGTCCAGAGACTGAAGAGCAGGGTGTCTTTCCGGAGAGCTCCGCTTTCAGCTTTGACCCTACGGCCGTGCTGGATGTGGACAGTGATCTGTACCTGCTGGACAACCTCCTGGATGAACAGGCCAAGGATGTCCAGCGCCGGGTGCGGGCCTTTGTGGACAACGACCTGCTGCCCGTCATCAACGAGTATTGGGAGCGCGCCGAGGTTCCGTATGAGCTGATTCCCAAGCTTGCGGCCCTGAATATTGCCGGCGGAACCATCAAGGGTTACGGCTGCCCCGGCATGACGCGGCTGGCAGCCTCCACCGCTGCTGCGGAGCTGGCGCGCGGTGACGGGTCGATTAACACGTTCTTTGGCGTGCACTCCGGTTTGGCCATGGGCAGCATCGACATGCTCGGCAGCGAAGAGCAGAAGCAGCGCTGGCTCCCGCCCATGGCCCGGTTTGAGAAGATCGGGGCGTTTGCTCTGACCGAACCCCGGCACGGTTCGGACTCGGTCTCGTTGGAAACGTCCGCTCGGCGGGAGGGGGACGTATATGTCCTCAACGGCAGCAAACGCTGGATCGGCAACGCCAGTTTCGCCGACGTCGTCATCATTTATGCCCGGGATGAAGCCGACGGTGCGGTGAAGGGGTTTGTGATGGAAAAGGACGGCGAGGGGAACCACCCGGCCGGTTACCACGCCGAAGTCATCACCGGGAAAATTGGCAAGCGGGCTGTCCTGCAGCCGAACATTGTCATCAAGGACCTGCGGATTGCGGCGGAGAACCGCCTGGCAAACTGCAACTCCTTCAAGGATGTCAACAAGGTGCTGGCGGCCACGCGCGGGGGAGTGGCATGGGAGGCGCTGGGACATGCCGTTGCTTCCTACGAGATCGCGGTGGCCTACGCCAAGACGCGCGTTCAGTTCGGCAGGGAAATAGGCCGCTTCCAATTGGTACAGAACAAGCTGGCCAACATGCTTGCGCAGCTGACCGCCATCAAGCTGACCTGTTTCCGGCTCAACGAGCTTGCCGATCAAGGCGAGATGACCAGCCCCATGGCGTCGATGGCCAAGATGTTCGCCGCCCGCCAGGGTCGCTGGATCTGCTCCGAAGCGCGGGACATTATGGGCGGCAACGGACTCCTTCTGGAGAACCATGTGGCCCGGCATCTGACGGACATGGAGGTGGTGTTCACCTACGAGGGCACGGATTCCATGCAGTCTCTGATCCTGGGCCGGCACATTACGGGGTTCTCGGCGTTCGCCCAGTAGACGGGGTGCCTGTCAGCTAAGGCAGCGCATGTATATCAATTGCCATCCAACTATATCCGGATTCTTGGATATACGGCCTCATCCGCAGCACAGACAGCATGAGTACGCATCGCGTTGCACCGACACCCATAAAAAACTTCCACCTACGGTAGGCCGCTGCATAGGATGGCACAAAGTGGCAGGGGTGCTGCCGCTGCGCTCAACGAGGGGGACGCGTGGCTGATTGGAGTGACGTGCTGGCATCGGTTGCCGCCGCACTCGGCGGGGATAAGGCGGAAGGTAAACGCCTGCTGTCGGCTTGCTGGGAGAACACAGCGGACGTAGACCATGCCCAGCGATGTGTGCTGGCGCATTACCTGGCGGATGTCCAGGACGGCATCGATGACGAAATCACCTGGGATGAAAGAGCCCTGACGGAGCACGGTTTTCTTTGTGAGACCGACCT
Organism: Arthrobacter sp. UYP6; assembly: GCF_040547315.1. Taxonomy (NCBI): domain Bacteria; kingdom Bacillati; phylum Actinomycetota; class Actinomycetes; order Micrococcales; family Micrococcaceae; genus Arthrobacter; species Arthrobacter sp. UYP6. Next base: position 38,569 of record NZ_JBEPPM010000004.1, on the reverse strand, counting down.
GGCGCCGGTCGGTATTCCTTCGGTGCAGGGGCTGCTTCCCTCGCTGCACCTGAACCTGGGTGACGGCTACCTGCGCCGGGGCCGGATTGGCCTGGCGCAAAAGCACCGGCATGCTGGCCAGGTTCACAGCTCCCACCTAACCCACGACGGTTACGGTGCCATGATTCGGAGCGGGCTGAAAAACCTGGGGGACCGTATCACAGCGGTAGGGACAAGGGAGTGATCGGGACACGGGGCGTCGCCAATTGGTAGCTGACCCCCGGAGCGCTTTTCCAGACCGTGTGGAACGTCTTGGAGCGCAGGCATCCGCGTGCCGCCTTAGCGGATGGGGCGGCTCCCCGCGAAAAAGAAAACGCCTGCAGCTACTCCGCCGCAGAGCGCGGCGGGCCACGGGATAAGGCCTGCGGCACCGAGCAGCAGCAAAGCCGCTCCCGCTGCACCAAGAACAAGGGCTACCCAGCTTGGAGCTCGCCACAGGGACGGGAGCTTCATATCACCGCTGACCATTCCGGCCACGGTCCCCAAGATCACCGCGGCAACTGCGGCCACAGCTAAGCCCGGCACACCGGGGTCCGGGGCTAGCCAGGGATCGGCGATCCCCAGAGAAGGGGCCAGCATGAGGGGCAGCGAAAAGCTGAGAATCAGGGTAAGGGCTACGATTACCCCCACTGTGGACCGCCGACCGCGATCCTTGGAGGTGCTGCTCATCCGAGCAAGAGCCAGACAGGCGAGGGTGGCCGCTGCGGGCCCAAGGGTGGATAGTACGGCGATCCACAGCGGGGCAACAGTTGCCACTGCGCCTTGGGACCATTGAATGGCGACGTCGGACGGAAGCCTGAAGGAGTACCCCGCTGCCAAAACGAGACTTGAGACAATAACTGCAGACACAGGGACGGCTACCGGCCGTCGGAACCGAAAATCAGCGGTTCTTGGTGTGGTGGTCTGAGTGCGCGGACCCATCATGGCCACCGTCCCCGGTTGATTGGTCAGTTCAAAGTTTCACGGTGGTGATGTCCTGTCAAGGTTTACTTTCGTCCCCGATGTCCGCGTTGAGAATGTATAAACCTGCAATCTTGCTGTCCCCGGCGAAGGACACCCTGCCAATCATGGTTCCCGCTTCAAAGTGCAGAGGCACGTCCACGACGGTCAGCTCTCCAATCCTCCGAGCTGCTGGATGTCCGCTGTACCCGAACGAGCCCACCGTAGCCAGGATGTTCGCCCACACATCGCCCAGTTGTTCGTGGGTCAGAGCCTGCTGCATCGCCTCGTTGAAGTCCGAGTAAATGTCGCCGCCCCTGCCCGCGCGCAGCAAGTCAAAAACACGCGTCGCCCGTGCACACTCGACCTCAAAAGCGCTCGTCGCCAGCGGGCTGCCGGTCCGGGGATCGACGGCGTGGCCAAACCGCTGGTACGCGGCCTGCCGTGAAATCCCCAGCGTGGTCCCCACTTCCTGCCAGGTGGCTCCCCGGTGCCGGGCATCCTCGACAAGCGCGGACAGCAGCGCTTCAGCACCACTTCGCAAAGCAGCTGCAGTGCGAACCTTGAGCAGGGTCGACTCGTGATCTTTGCCGTCGTTCAGCCCGGCTGCCAGTGCCTGGGTACGGACAAGCAGGGCGCTGATCAGGGAGGCAGCACTTTGGTCCTCAGCCATGCCTCCAAGTCTCCCTTTACAGCCCGAAGGCGTCAAGGAAACATTTACAGGAGCAGGGACCGGAGGAGTCAGCCGGCCGCGCCTAGCAGCCGCAGCGCCATGAGGCTGTGATGCTCGCCGATGTCCGCGGCGCTTAGCCGCCCGCCGGGCCGGTACCACCGGGCGACGTCGATGCACAGGGAAAGGAGGGTGACCACCGCCATGCTGGCATCCGGAACGTCGAAGACCCCCTGCTGCAGGCCATCGTCAACGATGCGGCGGAATTCGTCTTCCACCTGGCCGCGCAAGCGGAGCACATCAGACCGGTGCTCTTCGCTCAGGGCCGGAAGTTCAAAGTTCACCACATGTGAGCTGGTGTAATTGGCCGCCTGCCACTCCACCAGGTTCCGCACCAGGGTAGCCATCCGGCCTAACGGGCCGCCGTCGCCTGCGGCGCTTTCCCGGACCAGCTCAAGGGTCCTCTCATGACCCACCTTGGAAATGCAGTAGAGCAGATCTTCCTTGGATTTGTGGTGCACGTACACAGCTCCGGGAGTGACTCCGGCGCCGGTGGCAATATCTCGGGTGGTGGTGCCGTGAAATCCCTTGGCGGCAAAGGCAGCCGTGGCGGATGAAAGCAGCCGTTGTGCGGTGTCAGTCATGCCCTTGGTCTCCGTTTTCTCAGTCTCAGCGATCTCCGCTCCCCGGCCCGGTCGCCCGCGCCGGGGCGCTAACTGAGCGATCAGCAACCAGCGTAGCAGTGGCAGCCCTGCAGGGTGCCGACCCTCGGATTTACCGGTTGCCGGCGTTCTGGAACGGATACACCTTGTGGTTCCGGCCCGGAGGACTAAAGTTCTCCGATATTACGCAGGAAGGATGCACCGAACCCCGCGTGAACAGCCTCATTGTCTCCGGCGCAGCAACCATCCTGAGCCTGGTGATAGCGATCTTTCCCGCCTACGCCATTTCCCGCCTACGCCATTTCGCGGTACCGCTTCCGGGGCCGGACGGTCTTCTCCACCACGGTGCTGTCCACTCAAATGTTTCCCGGAGTGCTGTTCCTGCTGCCGCTGTTCCTGATTTTCGTAAACATCAACTCTGCCCTGGGCATCCAGCTGGTGGGTACGCGGCTGGGGCTGGTCATCACGTACCTAACCTTCTCCCTGCCCTTTGCCATTTGGATGCTGGCCGGCTACTTTGACGGCATTCCGCGTGACTTGGATGAGGCAGCGAAGGTGGACGGGTGCGGGCCAATGGGTGCCCTGCTGCGGGTTGTCCTTCCGGCCGCCCGTCCCGGACTGATTGCGGTGGCCATCTATGCCTTTATGACAGCCTGGGGGGAGGTGCTGTTTGCCTCGGTCATGACCACTGACGCGAACCGGACCCTTGCGGTGGGGCTCCAGCTGTATTCAACCCAGACCAACGTTTACTGGAACCAGATCATGGCAGCATCCCTGGTGGTCAGCATTCCGGTGGTGGTGGGGTTCCTCCTGCTGCAGCGCAGCTTCGTGGCCGGCCTGACTGCCGGAGCCGTCAAGTAGGGGAGCAGCTACTTCACGCGAAGCCCCATGATGTTGCCAGTGTTGCCAGCGGCCGGGTCCATGACCTGGGGCCACTGCGCCGTCATCATGAACAGGAGGCCGCCGTCGTCGCCCCCTGCCGCGCAGGAGAAGCAGCCCTGTTCCAACTGAACCGTGTCCAGCACCGTTCCGCCCTGCTCAACGCGGACACAGCGTTCACCGGGCACCTCTGCGAACCAGATCCCGCCGGTACCGTCCCAGCAAATGCCGTCCGGGGCGCCTCCAGCCAGGTCCGCCCACAGGGTCCCCGGGCCCAGGCTGCCGTCCGCCCGGATATCAAAGGACGTGAGGCGCCCGGCGTTGGATTCCGCCACCACCAGCGTGCGGCCGTCCGCGGAGACCAGCATGCCGTTGGGGAAGGCCAGCCCATCGGCAACTGAAGCGGCGGAGCCATCAGGGCGAATGACGGCAATGACTCCGCTCTCCTGTGCCTGCCCACCGTAGTCGTAGCCGATGCCGTTGACGTAGATGTTGCCGGCCGGGTGCACGGCCAGCTCGTTCCACGGATATTCGGAAATCCCGCGCAGGTCCGCCAGGGGAACCAGACCGGCTTGGGGGACCTCCAGCAGGACGGAGGCATCGCTGCCGGAGACCACCGCCAGACGTCCGTCCGGCAGCCAATCGAAGCTGATGGGGGAGGACGGCACCGCAGTGACCCGGCGGACGTTCCCTGCAGCATCCAGGGCTGAGATGGTTCCGGCCAGCCAATCGGCGAACCACAACTCGTGGCCGTGCCAGCGGGCCGATTCGCCCATTCCCAGCTCTGATACCAGGGTTTTTGCGTCGGACATCACGCACCTCTTTCCTTAGTGAAGGCGGACCCGTGGTGAAGTCTCCAGTATGCGACGGCGGCCGCGCCCGGAACAGGGCGGGAGGGAGCCGGGCTTTGCCGTAAACCGGCGGCGCTCCTGCAGCGGATAAGATGAGTGGCTGGCTTACCAGCTTCCACCCCCGAGAGGACACCCCCGTATGAGCCTGATCCGGCTGCAGGACGTCAACGTTGGCTTCGACAAGACGCAGATCCTGCGTGAGGCCTTCTTCCGCCTGGAACCGAAGGACCGGGTAGGCCTGATCGGCAAGAACGGGTCCGGCAAGTCCACGCTGCTGAAGCTGATTCTGGAACAGGTCCAGCCGGACTCCGGCACGGTCAGCCTGGAACCGGGCCTGAAAATTGGCTATTTCTCTCAGTTCTCCGAGCTCAACGGGGAATCCACCATCACCGAGGTGCTCGATGCCCTGTTCGTGGAGATCAAGGCCACCGAAGCCGAGCTGGCTTCCATTGACGAGAGTATTGCGGCGGACCCCGAGCCCAAGGCGCTGGATAGGCTGATCCGCCGGCAGGCCGAGCTGTTCGAAACCATGGACCGGCTGGACGGCTGGGACTACCCCCGCCGGATTGACGCCGCCCTGACCACGCTTGGTTTCAGCGAGGCGCACCGCACCTGCCCCATCGATGCCCTCTCCGGCGGCTGGCGCAACCGTGCCGCCCTGGCCAAGATTCTGCTCGAAGCACCGGATGTGCTGCTGCTGGACGAGCCCACCAACTACCTGGACGTTGCCGGCGTCGAGTGGCTGGAAGGATGGTTCCGCGACTTCCGCGGCGCCGCCGTCGTCGTCTCCCACGACCGGAAGTTCCTGGACGCGGTGGTGACCCGCATCATTGAGGTGGAGAACTTCCACCTGCACGAATACCCCGGAAACTTTGGCGAGTACGTCATTCAAAAGCAGTTCCGGCTCAAGGCGCTGGCCTCCCAGTTTGTGCACGAGTCCGAGCTGTTGGCGTTCGAAGCCGAAGGTATTTCGGATCGGCGCGAAGCCGCCAAGTCCGGCGGTGGCGGGCTGGACAGCAAGCTCGCGAAGATCAAAAAGGCCCGTGCTCCGCGGCCGGTGGATCAGATCATCACCGAGATCTACGGCGGTCTGCACGTCAAGGACAACCTGTGCCGGGTGGAATCCGTGGCCAAGTCCTACGGCGACAGGACCCTGTTTCAGGATCTGAGCTTCGAAATCCGGCGTGGTGACCGCCTGGTGGTCCTCGGCTCCAACGGCAGCGGTAAAACCACGCTGCTGCGCGTGCTGACGGGCGAGGAAAAGCCCGACGCCGGCAAGGTTGCCTGGGCGAACGGGGCGAGGATGGTCTCCTACAACCAGGTGCTGGCGGAGCTCGACGACGACGACACCGTCACCCATTCGGTGAACGCCATGCCGGACAGCCTGGCCCTGACCGCCACCAAAAAGTCCGTGAACCGGTTCCTGACCATGTTCCAGTTTTCCGAAGCGGATTTGAAGCAGAAGATCGGCAACCTGTCCGGCGGGCAGAAGGCCCGGGTGGCGATGGCCCAGTGCCTGCTGTCCGGGGCCTCGGTACTGCTGCTGGATGAGCCCACGAACCACCTTGACCTCTCCAGTACCCAGGTCATGGAACGGGCGCTGCTGCACTTCCCAGGAGCTGTGGTGGTGGTCAGCCACGACCGGTTCTTCACCGACAAGATCGCCAACCGGCACCTGATCTTCGGCGCCGAGGGCGCCGCCCCCGGGGAAATCGACCTGCGGGTCGCCTAACCTCCGACCGGCCCCGGATCCCCGCGGCTGGCTCCTTAGCCTGTTTGTCTGTTGCGGGGGCCGGGAACAGGCCCGCATCTGGCAGTGCGGAAGCGGAGCGGCGTACCGTCAGGACGTGGCAAACCGCGCACACCTGCTGCCGCACCGCAGGAAGCCCCTTCGACCGGCCCGCACCGTGGTCTTGGGGTTCGTGGTGGCCAACGCTGCCGGAACAGGATTGCTTGCCCTGCCGGCGTCCAGCCATGACCCCGGTGGCGCCCCGTTCATGACGGCCTTCTTCACAGCAACCTCCTCACTGTGCGTGACGGGCCTGGCTGTGGTGGACACTCCGGTGTACTGGACGCGTTTTGGGCAGGTGGTCATGCTGGCCCTCATCCAGCTTGGCGGTTTCGGGGTCATGAGTTTCGCGTCCGCAGTGTCGATGGCAGTGATCCACCGGCTGTCGCTGCGAAGCAAAGTTACCGCCGCCCTGGAGGCGAACAAACCGACCTTGGAACATCTTCCGGCGGTAATCCTGGGCATCGTCAAGATTTCCCTGCTGATTGAAGCGGTGGTGGCGGCGCTGCTGGCTTCCAGGTTCTGGCTCAGCTACGGCCGGGACCCCGGGGAAGCGCTGTGGCTGGGGGTCTTCCATGCCGTGTCCGCCTTTAACAACGCCGGCTTTGCCCTGTTTTCCGACAACCTGGTGCAGTTCGCCGCGGACCCCGCCATCTGCCTGCCCATCTCCGCTGCCGTCATCCTGGGCGGTTTGGGGTTTCCCGTGCTGGTGCAGCTGCGCCGGACCCTGCGGGTTCCGCGGCTCTGGTCCCTCAACACGCGGCTGGTACTGGCCGGAACCGGCATCCTTCTGCTGGTCGGGACGGCTCTGATCACTGCCCTTGAATGGTCCAATCCGCGCACCCTTGGCCCGATGGCCTGGCCTGCCAAGCTCCTGGCCGGATTTTTTCTTCCGTCCAGACCCGTACCTCCGGCTTTAACAGCGTGCACATCGGAGACCTGGACGGTGCCACGCTGGTGGTGATGGACGGACTGATGTTCATCGGTGGTGGGCCGGCCGGAACCGCCGGTGGTGTCAAGATCACCACGGCGGCAGTGATTTTTGCCGTCATCGCCGCGGAGATCCGTGGACGGGTCCATGTGAGTATCCTCGGGAAGACCGTGGCACCTGAGGTATATCGCCAAGCGATTGCTGTAGTGGTGCTTTCGGCAATCTTCGTAGGGGCCGCCACAGGCATCCTCATGATCCTGACGGACTTTTCCCTTGAGCCGCTTCTGTTTGAATCCATCTCAGCGTTCGCCACGGCGGGCCTGTCCACCGGGATCACGGCGAAGATGACAGTGGCGGGCCAGCTGATCCTGATCGTCCTGATGTTCGTGGGCCGGCTGGGCCCCATCCTGTTTGCTTCGGCGCTTGCACTGCGTGAACGGCCCCTGCTTTACGAACTCCCAGCGGAAAGGCCCATCATTGGCTAGATTCAGCTTTCTTCCCCGGGTACCGGCACACTTTGCCCAGGCCGGCGCCGTCGCTGTGCTGGGCCTGGGACGGTTCGGCGAAGCCGTGGCCCTGGAACTCATGGCCGAGGACGTTGAAGTCCTGGGCGTGGACCAGAACGGGGCCGTGGTCCAGCGTTTGGACGGAGAGCTTACCTACGTGGTGTCAGCAGATGCCACCGACGCCGAGGTGCTGAAGCAGCTCTCAGTCCCGGAGTTTGACCGCGCGGTGGTGGGAATCACCGAAGACATTGCGGCCAGCATCCTGGTGGCCTCACAGCTCATCGGCTTTGGCGTAACCCAGGTGTGGGCCGCTGCCGTGAGCAGCCAGCACGGACTGATCCTGGACCAGATCGGCGTGCATCATGTGGTGTATCCGGAACAGGACATGGGAACGCGCGTGGCGCATCTGGTACGTGGCGGGCAGCCAAAGTTCACCCGGGTGGGGGACAACTATGCCGTGGCGGAAACGGTGCCGCCCGCCGCCCTCGTTGGAGTGCCGCTGGACCCTTTGGAGATCCAGGTCCGCTACGGGATCTCCGTCATCGGTAAGCGGAAGGCCGGCAGGGCCTGGGAATTCACCGGAACCGGCACAGTACTTTCCAGCGCAGACCGGATTCTCGTGGCCGGGACACCGGAGAAGACCGGTGCCTTTGGCCAGCTCAGTGCCCGCGGATAGGTTACGTCCACGAGCGCCCGGTCAGCTGATCCGGGTTGCCCGCACGACGACGTCGTTCAGTGCGTGGGCGGTTCCGTCCGGTCCCAGCACGGTGCGCATCTGTTCCTCCGCGGTGTCGATCCGCCACCTTGCAGGATCCAGGACGGATGCGACATCTGCGACGGTGACCGTTGCCTCCGCCGGCGGATGTTCGCCGTGTCCGGCGGAGCCGCCGTCGTGCCGGTGCCCGACAACCAGCAGTGTGCCGCCGGGAGCAACCCACTGCGCCACGCGCCGGTAGAACGCCAGCTGCGGGATGGCCGGGTGCGCGTAGTGGGTGGTGACCAGGTCGAACTGATGCCCCGGTTGCCAGGAAACCAGGTCCGCCTCCACCCAGGTGACCTGCCCGTCCAGCTCCTGTGCTGCAGCGCGCGCGGCAGCCTGATCAAGGGCAGTCTGCGAGATATCGGCCCCGGTAACCTGCCAGCCGTGAGCGGCCAGCCAGAGCGCCTCCGCTCCGGTTCCGCAGCCGGCGTCCAGCGCCGTGCCCGGGGTGAGCCCGGCCGTTTCACGGGACAGGTACGGATTGGGCTGCTCCGGCCCGACCTGTCCGCCCGGCCCCGGTTTCCCCTCCATTCCCGGCTGCACCGGCTGTCCCGGCGTTTTGGGCTGGGCTTCACGGCCCTCTTTCCAATGGTGTTCCCAGTAGTCCTTGTCGAACTCGTGCTTCATGGCTGGTCCAGCTCCTTTCGGTCCACTCGACGCGGCGCGCCGGTAAACACTGCGGCTCTGATCGTCCCGAACAACGTGCCGGCGCCGCAAGCCATGATGCCAAATGGCAAAATGTCTCCATGGCTGATTCCGTAGACCAAACTCTGAACGCTGTGGGCCCGCGCCTGAAGCGCCTGCGCCTGCGCCTACGCCGCAGCGTCACGCTCAACGAGCTGTCGGAGGAGACAGGCATCTCCGCCAGCACCCTTTCCAGGCTTGAATCGGGGCTGCGCCGGCCCACGCTGGAGCAGCTCCTGCCCCTGGCCCGGGTGTACGGGCTGAGCCTGGACGAGCTTGTTGATGCTCCGCCCACCGGCGATCCCCGCGTCAATCTGCGGTCCATCACCTACGGGGACGGTTCCACCATCCTGCCGCTGACCCGCCGGCCGGGCAGAATCCAGGCCTACAAATTTATCCTTCCCGCAGGCAGGGACGGGCAGGAGCCGGAGCTGCGGACCCACGAAGGCCATGACTGGGCTGGGCCTATGTGCTGAACGGGACGCTGCGCCTGGTGCTCGGTGAGCACGATCTACTGCTGCATCCGGGCGAAGTGGCAGACTTCGACACCCGCACCCCGCACTGGTTTGGCGCCACCAGCGCAGGACCCGTGGAATTCCTCAGCCTCATCGGCAGGCAGGGCCAGCGGGCGCATGTCCGCGAACTTCCTGCGGTGCGGCGCACCAACACGCCATGACGCCTTGGGTGTCCGCATATCTTGGGCGCAGGGCCTCCACAGCTCTGTCATAGGTCTCTGGGAAAGGATGGTTCCGCACCCAGTTGATCTTTTGAAAGAGCTATTAATGAATATCCTGACCATGGCTGCGGCTGATTTAGCCGCTATTTTTTTGCTGACCTTCGGCCTGTTCCTCCGCCGGCAACGCCGCCGGGATTTGGCCGTCTCCTATTTGGGTATCAACATTGGCGTGTTTGCAGTGGCCGCTTCGCTCAGCGGATCGACGGCGAGCGCCGGTCTGGGGCTGGGGCTGTTTGGGGTGCTCTCCATCATCCGGCTACGTTCCACTGAACTGGAACAGCATGAGGTGGCGTATTACTTTTCCGCGCTGGCCCTGGGCCTGATTTCCGGTATTGGCAGCACCCCCCTATGGCTGGCCCCGTCCCTGATTGCGCTGATCCTGGTTGTCATGTTTGTAGGTGACCATCCCCGGGTTCTCCCGGCCTACCGGCACCAGACCGTCATCCTGGACCGCGCCATATCCGCCGAAGATGAGCTGCATGCCCGTCTCGCCGAGGTGCTGGGCGGAAAAATCCACGCCGCAACCGTGACCGAACTGGACCTGGTCAACGACCGGACTTTCGTCAACGTGAAGTTCTCCGTCCCCTCCGATACTTCCGGCACGCCCCGTGCCCTTCCCTCCACACCGGCCGCCGCGGCGTCCCCGTTGCCCCACGACAATTACGACGACGACACTGCCGGGCAGGGCTCGGATCCCGCCTTCCCCGCCCGGATCTCATGAGCGGGGCGCCTGCATCCGGTCCGCATTTCCGCCTAACCTTCGCCGATGCCCTGCCCGCCGTCGGCCTGGAGGAACTCAACAGTGCCGCGGCGCTGCAGACCCGGGTGGACCGCAAGTACCTGGTGGACGCCGCTCTTGCCGAGCGGATCCTGGCAACGCTGCCCGTCCAGGCGCTGGTCCTGGACATGGAGGGGCAGCGCTCCTTCACCTACGACTCCGTGTACTTCGACACCCCGGGCCTGGACAGCTATCTGCTGGCAGCGCACGGCCGGCGGCGCCGCTACAAGATCCGCACCCGCACCTATGTGGACAGCGCCCTGAGTTTCCTCGAGGTCAAAACTGAGGGTGCCCGCGCCGCCACGGTCAAGGAACGCATTCCCTACGGGTTGGAAGACCGCACCCGGATCACGGCTGACGGCAGGGACTACATAGCGCAGACCCTTGCCGCCGTGGGTTCCCTGCCCGATCTTGACGCCTTGGATCCGGTGCTGGAAACCGGATATGCCCGCACCACCCTGTACCTTCCCGGGTCGGGGAGCCGGGCCACGATCGACTCCGATGTCACCTTCTCCCTGCCGGGAAACTCCGGTTGGACGCTGGACCGGAAGGTCGTTGTGGAAACCAAATCCGGTTCCACCGCCGGTGCCCTTGACCGCCACCTCTGGGAGCACGGCGTCCGGCCGTCCCGCATTTCTAAATTTGCCACGGGGCTGGCAGCCCTGCGCCCCGGGCTTCCCGCCAACCGGTGGCACCGCACCCTGATGCGCGATTTCACGCTGCGTCCGGCAGCTGCTGCTGCCTAGCCACCCTCCGGACATCCCCTTTCCCCCTCCAAGGAGCAACACCGTGACTTCACCTCTCCCAACGATTTCCACCTCCGCCCGTTCCCGATGGCCGCGCACAGCGTTGACGGCCACGGCCCTTGCCGTTGCGCTGGGACTGGCCGCCTGCTCGACGCCGGCCACTGACGGTGCGGCCGCATCATCATCGGAAGCGGTGCAGTTCTTTGATGACGGCCTGGTCCACGATGTCAGCGTCCACTTCAGCGACGACGACTACCAGGCCATGCTTGCAAGCTACTCGGACTCGGGAGACAAGGACTGGATCTCCGCCTCGGTAACCATCGACGGCACCACGCTGGAAGATGTAGGGCTCCGGCTCAAGGGCAACTCCAGCCTGAGGGGCCACTCCGGCGGCGGCGGTCCGAACGGAGCGCCTGCTGCCGCCCCGGCGGACGGCGAGGGCGCAGCCGCCCCGGCGGACGCAACTGACGCCACGGCGCCCGCGGACGGCGCCGACGATGGTCAGGCGACCGGCGATGGCAACGGCACCTCTGATTCCCCTGAATCGCTGCCCTGGCTGATCCGGACGGACAAGTTCGTGGACGGGCAGGAGTATCAGGGGCGGACGGATCTGGTGGTCCGCGGCAACAACAGCGAATCCTCGCTGAACGAGGCCCTTGCCCTGGAACTGACAGGCGCGGCGAAGCTGGCAACATTGGAGGCCTCCGCGGCCCGGTTCAGTGTCAATGACAGTGCCGCGCAGCTACGGCTCATTATTGAGAGTCCGGACGATGAACTGTGGAACGAGGACACCTTCGGCGACGATGGCAGCATCTACAAGGCCGAAAGCGAGGGCGATTACAGCTACCGCGGAGACAACGCCGACGACTATGAGGATGTCTTCGAGCAGAAGACTGGTGAGGATGATCTGGCGCCCGTCATGAAGTTCCTCGACTTCATCAACAACTCGTCTGACGAAGACTTTAACGCCAAGCTTGGCGACTACCTGGACGTCGACGCGTTCGCCACCTATCTGGCAGCCCAGGACCTCATGGGAAACATGGATGACATCGACGGTCCGGGAAATAACTCCTACCTGCGCTATGACTCCACAACGGGTCTTATGACGGTTGTCACCTGGGACCTGAATCTGACCTTTGCATCTATGGGCGGGGGAGGCATGCCGGGCGGCGGGCAGATGCCGGACGGCGGCGAGCTGCCGGACGGCGGCGAGCTGCCGGACGGCGGCGAGCTGCCGGACGGAACGCAGATCCCGGACGGGATGCAGGCTCCCAACGGGGCACAACGGCCGGAAGGAATGCAGCCACCGGAAGGAATGCAGCTTCCTGACGGTATGGCCCGCCCTGACGGTGCCGGCGGAACCGGGATGAGCAAGGACAACGCCCTGTCCAGCCGTTTTATGGCCGACACCGAGTTTAAGGCCCTATATGAGGACACGCTGGCAAGCCTGCGGGCTGAGCTCTACGATTCCGGTGAAGCACAGGGCATCCTCGACAAATGGACCAGCCTGCTGACTACCCAGGCCACGGATCTGGTGCCGGCGGAGACTGTGCAGGCCGAAGCGGACAGCATCGCAACCTTCTTCACCGAGTCGGCCCAGGCCGGCATATGATCCTGATCACAAAAATGCGGCCGGTCTGGGATAGGATCGCGGCGACGTCTGCCTGACGGCGATTGGGGTCGCGGAGACCCTCAACGAGGAGTCGTTGACGACGATGCGAGAGGGAAAAGATGAGAATCATCGTTCTGATGAAAGAGGTTCCGGATACCTGGGGGGAGCGCACCCTGAATGTGGAGACCGGCCTCCTTGACCGGGCGGCCGGTGACCTGGTGCTGGATGAGATTAATGAGCGTGCCCTCGAAGTTGCGCTCACGCACCGCGACAGCCATCCGGACACCGAAGTGGTTCTGCTCGCAGCCGGTCCGGCAACGGTGCCGGTAAGCCTGCGCAAGGGTTTGGCGATGGGCGCTGACCGTGCCGTACATGTGCACGACGACGCCCTGCTGGGCGCCGATATGACGCTGACCGCCGAAGTGCTGGCTGCAGCGGTCCGGCACATCGGGTTTGATCTGGTGATCGCGGGCAACCTTTCCACAGACGGGGGAGGAGGAGCTCTCCCGTCCATGCTTGCAGAACTGCTGGGGGTCGCGGGTGCAACGTCCCTGAGCACCGTTAAGGCCACGGAATCCTCCGTCGCCGGGCGCAGGAACCTTGAATCGGGCCGCTTCGAGGTGAGCGCTGCCCTACCGGCCGTCATCTCAATTACCGAAGCCCTGCCCGACGCGCGGTTCTCGAACTTCAAGGGCATCATGGCCGCCAAAAAGAAGCCGTTCGACACCCTCACCCTGGCTGACCTAGGCATCAGCGTGGACGAGGCCGCGAGCCGGTCCATCATCATTTCCGCTGCAAAGCGCCCGCCGCGCACCGCCGGCATCCGGATTGAGGATGGCGGCGACGCCGGCCGGCAGATCGCTGACTTCCTGACCAAAAACCAGCTCATCAAAGGACGCGCAGAATGACCAGCTACCCTACGGACTCCGTTCTTGTACTTGTTGATGTCTCGCCGTCGGGCCAGCTCCGCTCAAGCGCGGCAGAGGTTATCGGTGCCGCATCGGTGCTGGGCACTCCTGTTGCCCTGGCCGTGGCAGCGCCGGGCAACGCGGACCGTCTCGGTGCGGAGCTTGCCGCCCTGGGCGCAGGGCACGTGCTGGCCGCAGAATCGCCGGATCTGGGTCGGGCAGTCATCTCACCGCTAGTTGACGCGCTCAGCGCCGCCGCAGCCATGGTGAGGCCCGAGGCCGTGCTGGTCTCGAACTCAATAACGGGCCGGGATGCCGCTGCGCGTTTTGCGGCCCGCTCCGGTTCAGCGCTGGCCGCCGACGTTGTTGGGGTTTCCCGCGACGAAGAGGGCGTCGTTGCCCACCATTCCGTTTACGGTGGCGCCTACTCCGTGGACTCAGCCGTGACAACCGGGACACTTGTGGTGACGCTGCGCCAGGGCTCATCCAGTGTCCGGGCAGAAGCGCGGAACGCCGACGTCGAGCTGCTCCCCGTTCCGGCATCCGCGGTCCCCGATGCCGTTATCTCCAGCTACGAGGAGACAACCGTTGTTTCGGCGCGACCGGAACTGCGCGGCGCCGAAGTGGTTGTTTCCGGCGGCCGCGGGCTGGGCTCGGTGGAGAACTTTGCTTTGGTGGAGACCCTTGCCGATGCACTCGGCGGAGCAATCGGAGCATCGCGCGCAGCGGTCGACGCAGGCTACGTTCCGCAGGCGCAGCAGGTGGGCCAGACGGGTGTGACCGTTGCGCCCCAGCTGTATATCGCACTGGGCATCTCCGGGGCCATCCAGCACCGCGCCGGCATGCAGACCGCCAAGACCATCATTGCCATCAACAAGGACGCAGACGCGCCCATCTTTGAAATTGCGGACTTTGGCGTGGTGGGTGACTTGTTCACGGTTGTGCCCCAGCTGGTTGAGGCCATCGAAGCGCAACGGGCAGTTACTCGGTGAGGCAGGGCCTTCCCCGGGTTCCCGGCGGCGACCGGCCGGCGGGCGAACAGACCCCGGGCGAACAGACCCCGGGGGAACAGGTTCCTGCCCCGCCGGCTCCCGCGGCAGCTTCAACGGAGGGCAAAGCCGTACCACCGGCGCCAGCGGCACCGGCAGCGAAAGGCAGGCGCCAGGGGCTTCCGCGCACCCCAAAAAGTGAGGCCGGAACGGCGGACGCCACTGTGGTGCCCACCGATACGGCTGCGAATCCGCCGGCAGCGGATCCGGCGTCTCCTGCTCCGTCCGGTTCAAGCAACCAGCCCGCACCAGCTGCACCGGCCGCACCGGGGCGACGCCAGGGATTGCCCCGACCGGCTCCTTCCTCGGCTGCCTCCTCCGCAGCGCCTTCACCCGCAGCGCCTTCACCCGCAGCTCCCTCATCCCCAGCTCCGCCTGCCGCAGCCCCGCCTGCCGATGTTCCCGTAGATGCACCCGGGGCCGCAGGCGCCGCCGCGGCAGCTCCGGTCAGGCCTGTTGGCCCAACCGCTGTGCCGGGCACCGCAGGACCGGCGAGGCCTGCGGTGAGCCAGCCCCCGAAGCAGACACCGCCGTCGTCCGGTTCCCGTCAGCTGCTGCGCGCCGGGCTAGCGGCTGCCGCGCTGCTGCTGGCGCTGGCCGCCGTCGTACTGCTGGCCCGATGGCTTGTTGCGCAGGAACCCGTTCAGGATTTCCTCGTCCGGTACCCGGGCGAAAGCGAACTTCCCGAGGGCGCGCCCACGGGGCTGCCTGCGTGGCTGGGGTGGCAGCACTTTTTCAACGTCTTCCTCATGGTCCTGATCATCCGGTCGGGCTGGCAGGTCCGCACGCAGCGCCGCCCGCCGGCGTCGTGGACCCCGCGGTGGGGCAGGAACCCGAAGAAGATCAGCATCACCCTCTGGCTGCATCAGTCACTGGATATCCTGTGGCTGGTCAACGGCGTAGTGTTCGCTGTTCTGCTGGCCGCGACCGGACAGTGGATGCGGGTGGTCCCGACAAGCTGGGATGTCTTCCCCAACGCGATCTCCGCTGCGCTGCAGTATGTTTCGCTGGACTGGCCCACGGAGAACGGCTGGGTGAACTACAACAGCCTGCAGGTACTGGCCTATTTCGTCACCCTTTTCATTGCGGCCCCGCTTGCTGCCGTCACCGGATACCGGATGTCGGATTTCTGGCCGTCGAAGGCCAAACGGCTCAGCACCGCGTATCCGATTGAGCTGGCCCGGGCCCTTCACTTTCCCGTGATGCTCTACTTTGTCGCGTTTATCATCGTGCACGTCGCACTGGTGTTCTCAACGGGAGCGCTGCGCAACCTGAACCATATGTACGGCGGGCAGGACGCAGTGAACTGGTTTGGTTTCTGGGTCTTTTTTGTCTCGCTGCTGGTGATTGTTGGGGGATGGTTTGCGGCCCGACCGCTTGTCCTGGCCCCCATCGCGTCGCGGTTCGGCAAGGTGGGCCGCTAGCGCGGGGAAAGACCTCCGGCCGTGGGCCTCGGTGCCCCCGGCCGGAGGTCTTTTTCTGCCCTTCCCTGCGCAGGGGCCGGTTTTAGGCCTGCTGATGTTCACTGACCCGCCGCTGGGGCTGGCGCTCGTTCGGCGCCTTATGGCAGCGCGGCCGGAGCTGGGCTCCGACGTCCTTACCCGGCTGCCGCTGGAAGACCTGCGGGCACTGGAGCAGGGCATGCGTGCTGTCCAGCGGTATACCGCCCAGGAACCCCCGTCGGGGCAGATGCAGTAACCGCCGCAGGTGCCCTGCGCCGCACGGAACCCGGGGTGTGATGAGGCCAATGCGGTAATGACGCAAGAAAATGAGATGATAAGAGATGTCCATAGGTTTTGGACGACTCCGCCCGTATGGGCCCCTGCCCGCTCAGCCTGAAATTGGCGGCGGCCTGCGGCCAGGGATGCGCATGGTTGCGCGGGCCCGGTGGAGTCGGCCCCGGAACGGACCCTTGACCTTTTGGTGACGCAGCACGGTGTTGCATCACCCCAGTAATACCCGTACCCGACGAAAGAAATACCATCCGTGAATAGAACAACTGCCGCATTGAAAGCCCCCCGGGAACTCGCTAAAGGAACCATGCGCATTGTTGCGCTGGGCGGCATCGGCGAAATCGGCAGAAACATGACTGTCTTCGAATACGAAGGCAAGCTGCTGATCGTTGACTGTGGCGTGCTTTTCCCCGAGGAAATCCACCCCGGCGTCAACCTGATCCTGCCCGACTTCTCCTACATCCGGGATCGCCTGGATGACATCGTGGGCGTTGTCCTGACCCACGGCCATGAAGACCACATTGGCGGCATTCCCTACCTGCTGCGCGAGCGTGCGGATATTCCCCTGCTCGGCTCCAAGCTGACCCTGGCTTTTGTTGAAGCCAAGCTCAAGGAACACCGCATCACCCCGAAGCTGGTTCAGGTCAAGGAAGGCGACCGCCGCACCATGGGCGGCTTCGACCTGGAATTCCTGGCCGTCAACCACTCCATCCCGGACAGCCTGGCCGTTGCCATCCGTACTCCGGCCGGCATGGTCCTGCACACCGGTGACTTCAAGATGGACCAGTTCCCGCTGGACCGCCGCATCACCGATCTGACCGGTTTCGCCCGCCTCGGCGTGGAAGGCGTGGACCTTTTCCTCACCGACTCCACCAACGCCGATGTTCCCGGCTTCATGGCCTCGGAAAAGGAACTGGCTCCCGCCATCGACACGGTGTTCCGCACCGCGCCGCGCCGGATCATCGTGTCCAGCTTCGCCAGCCACATCCACCGCATCCAGCAGGTCATTGACGCTGCCGACCGTTACAAGCGCAAGGTTGCGTTTGTGGGCCGTTCCATGGTTCGGAACATGACCATCGCCGAGGAACTGGGCTACCTGAACATCCCCAAGGGCCTCCTGGTGGACTTCAAGGCGCTGCAGCGTTCCGATGACCACAAGGTTGTCCTGATCTGCACCGGTTCACAGGGCGAGCCGCTGGCCGCGCTGTCCCGCATGGCCAACAAGGACCACGCGATCCGCATCCACGAAGGCGACACTGTGCTGCTGGCCAGCTCGCTGATTCCGGGCAACGAGAACGCCATTTACGGCGTCATCAACTCCCTGACTCAGCTCGGCGCCAACGTAGTGCACAAGGGCAACGCGAAGGTCCACGTCTCGGGCCACGCCAGCGCCGGTGAACTGGCGTACTGCTACAACATCGTCAAGCCGCGCAACGTTATGCCGGTGCACGGGGAATGGCGCCACCTCAAGGCCAACGCGGCCATCGCCGTCGCCACCGGCATGGACCCGCGTGACGTGGTCATTGCCGAAGACGGCGTGACCGTTGACCTCCGCCGCGGCCGCGCCTCCATCTCCGGCAAGATTCCCGTGGGCCTGGTCTTCGTGGACGGCGACACCGTGGGCCACACCACCGAAGACGATCTCAAGGAGCGCATGCAGCTCTCCGAGCAGGGTTCCGTGACTGTCCTGGCACTCATCGATCCGGACACCGGCACGGTTGCCGAGCCGCCTGAGTTCTTCATTAAGGGCTTCGCCTGCAGCCCGGGCGACGTCAAGAAGGCAGAAGCCGCAGTAGAGAAGGCCATCAACGATGCCGCCACCGGCCGCGGCCGCGGTGCACGCAATGAAGACCCCGAGGTCATCATTGAGCGCTCCACCGCAAACTGGATGCGCCGCTTCTACAACCGCACACCGGCCATCACGGCCATTGTTGTGGATGCCTAAAGCGGCAGCTGTTTCGGAACAATAGTTCCGTGCGGCGGGGGAGGGGCCGGTGTCGGAAGTACGACGCCGGCCCCTCCTTTTGTGTGCCCGCCCCGGTCGCCCTGATCCCCGGGATGCCCGTTGATAAGGCTGCTGATGACACACTGGTTCCAGGGAAGTCACTGCTGACGGAAGGGCAACGCGTTATGGCAACACCGGATTGGGTGCAGCATGCAGTGTGGTGGCAGGTTTATCCCCTGGGGTTTACCGGTGCTGAAAAGACGGCGCCCGCAGCCGGTGCATCAGCGGAGCCTCAACCTGCGATGCACCGGCTGCCGCACCTGATTGCCTGGCTCGATTACGCGGTGGAACTGGGCGTCTCCGGGATTGCCCTGGGGCCGGTGTTCGCCTCCGAAACCCATGGCTACGACACCACCGACTACTTCCGGATTGATCCGCGCCTCGGTGATGACGGTGACTTTGACGATTTGATCCGCGAGGCGCGTTCCCGCGGAATCAGGGTCCTCCTGGACGGGGTCTTCAATCACACCGGCCGGTCCTTCGCTCCCTTCCGTGAAGCACTGGAACAGGGCCCCACGGCACCCGCCGCGGACTGGTTCCGTTTCACCTGGCCGGAGGGGTGGGCGCCGGGGACCGAACCCGAGTATCAGGACTTTGAGGGGCATCACCAGCTGGTGGCCCTGAACCATGACGAGCCGGCCGTGGCCGATTTTGTGGCCGATGTCATGAAGCACTGGCTGCGCCGCGGGGTCGACGGCTGGCGGTTGGATGCCGCTTACGCGGTGCCGTCGTCGTTCTGGGCCCGAGTCCTGAGCACTGTCCGCGCGGAGTTCCCGAATGCCTACTTTGTGGGCGAGTACATCCACGGCGACTATCCGGCCGAGGTCCGCGACGGCCGGCTGGACTCGGTCACTCAATACGAACTCTGGAAAGCGATTTGGAGCTCGCTTTCCGAAGGCAACTTCTACGAGCTGGAGTGGGCCCTGCAGCGCCACAACACCTTCCTGGACACTTTTGTGCCGCTGACTTTCGTGGGCAACCACGATGTCACCAGGATCGCGAGCCTGCTGGAACCGGCCCCGGGGCAAAACGCCTTCCGGCTGGTACACGCGCTGGTGCTCCTGTTCACCCTGCCGGGAACCCCCACGGTGTACTACGGGGATGAGCAGGGCTACCGGGGCATTAAGGAGGACCGCGCCGGGGGAGATGACGACATCCGCCCGGTTTTCCCGGACAGCCCCGCTCAGCTTTCGGAGGTTGGCTGGCCCCTCTACCACCTGCATGCCGAGCTCATTGGGCTGCGTCGGCGCCATGCCTGGGTGCACGCGGCCCGGACCCGCGTGCATTCGCTCAGCAATTTACAGCTCGTCTACGAGGTGTACGACGCCGGCAATTCCCTTTTCGCGGCCCTCAATACTGCTGATGCGGCGGCCACGCTCAGGGTACCGGAGGCGGCCAGCGAGGTGCTGGCCGGCGACGGCGGACCGGACCTTCAACCCGGGCTTCTGACACTTCAAGCCGGAGGTTGGGTTGTGCTGGCCGGCAGAAGGACCTCGGGTTCCTAACCGGGTTGTGCGGTTCCTCGGCTGTGGTGAACTCGAGGGGGTGGAGACTGATCTCCACCCCCTCGAGGGACCACGTCCCTATCCGTTTCCAGGCAGGGGCGCGAACTCGAGGTTTACGTCCCGGATTTGGTAGATGTGTTCCACGGACGCCGGCGCGTTTTTCGCATTGCTCGAACCGGGTTTGAGGGCTCCGGCCATCTTCACGTCAGCGGAGAACGTGGCCTGGGGAGAGGCTGCCGGCACTTGATACCAAATCTCCTGGCCTGCGCCGAAGAGGCCGTCATTGAGGTCACCGACTTCCCCGGTGATGCTCTTACCGTCAACCTGCAGTGTTGGCGCTTCGATTGTCTTGGTAAGGCCGTACACGCCGATCCGGTAGCTCTCTCCGTCCCATCGCGGTCCGCGTGCGTACGTATCAAGGGTGACTTTGAGCCAGGACATACCCGCCGCGGGCCACTTTCGTTCCTGGTCGTAGGCCAGACGTTCCGCTTTCACGCTATAGCTGAGGCTCCCGGAGAACGAGTTAGCTGCCATAGCTGCGTTCATCTCCATTTCACCGCTGCGGCTCTCGGACTCCTTCGGCTCAGTCTCCAAGCCGCTGTACAGGCCCGCCGCCACAGCATCATCCGTGCGGGCAAGGTCGGACAGGGGCAGGTCTTGGTCCAGCCCGTCATAGGTCAGCCGGAGCAGCGCGGTGTCCAGATCCCCGGCCACCGGAATGACCATTGATTGACCGTCCGCTGTTTCAATGGGGTACGTCTTGTCCTCAACGACTACAGCCATGGCCGACACGTCTGAAGAAGGCTTGAAGCCCGTCAGCTCAGAGAAGTTGATCGTGAGGAACTGGGTATCCTCGGGGGCCTGTTGCCGATTGCCGGCGCCCCCTACTCGGTCAGATATTTCCACGCTGATAACTCCCACAGTTCCCACCGGGCTTTTCAGGATTGCGGGTTCCCCGGGCCTCATGGTCGTTGACCCCGGACCAACGGGCGCCTGCGCGACGGGCAGCCAGAATGGCTGATCCTTCTCCGCTACCGGTGCCTCCGGCTCGTTAAGGGTCAGATCAACCGGGGGCTCTTTATTGTCCGGCCTGTACAGCTCAGTGTTCGCCTGCAGCTCCTGGCCGGGGGTGAAGGTGCTCAGGTGTTTAAGGGTGTATTTGTCCTTGCCGTCAGCGGCTGACTCCCACTGTGCCCCGTCCCACGTTGTGTCATCGTCCCCGAGATAGTGCACCGGACCGCAGACTGCAGTCTCAGCAACGGTCTCCCCACTCACCTGGAGGTAACAGCGAGAGTCATCGGCGACGTTCGCTTTCACACCGTTAGTGAGGGCTTGCTTCCACGCGGCGTCGATTTCCTCCAACGACGCCCCCACTTCGGAAAGTTCTTGGCCGTTATAGACCAGCTGGGGACCGCCGCAGCCAGCCAAGCTAAGTACGGCTGCAAAACCCCGGCGGCAGCGGCTGACAGTTTCTTCTTCATGTATGTTTCCCCCGGTTGAAATGATGCACTTCTGCTTCACGCTGGAACCCTACCTGTCGCGGACATTTTTGGGTGCGCTTGTGGATAACATCGGCATGTTGCCGGGGCGGCGGCGGGTTAGGCGGGTTAGGCGGCGCCGCCGCTGCTGCGCTGAGCGATGAGTTGCTCACGCAGAATATCTGCGTGACCGCAGTGCTGTGCCAGTTCACGGATCATGTGGAGATAGACCCAGCGCATGGGCAGCGGCCCCCTGCGGTTGCCGTACACCACGTGGTCAGGCCCCAGTCCGGCCGTTGCTTCCCTGGACTCAGCGCAGATCCGGCGATAGGAAAACTGCACGGAGTCGATCGTGTCTTCGGGACTGAGCACGAAGGACTCCTCCGGACCGGCGGCGCAACCAATGTCCGCCCTGGAGCGGCCGGTGATCGCCTCGTTGAACCACACCTGTTCCACAAAGGCTGCATGTTTGACCAGTCCCAGCAGCGTTGTTGTGGAGGGGACCAGGGAACGGCGTACTTCGCTCTCCGTCATGCCCTCCAGGCACTGGTCCAGGGCACTGCGGTGTTCATCAACGAACACTTCAAACTGGACGGCCAACGGTGCCGCGAAAGCCGTTGACGCAGCGTCTGATGTTGTACTCACGCCTGTACCCTATCCTGCTCCCATGCTCAGGGGCGCGTGCGGACCAGTTCCTCTTCCCGCTCCTTGCTCCACGCCCTGGCGTACAAGCCGAGTGCGGCCTCATCGCGCAGGGGGATACCCAACCGGTTGAGCAGCTGGTGGCTCTGATACATGGTTAACTGCTGGGCGCTGCGACTAATCCGGGATTTGTCCGCCCGATACATATATGTGTCGATGGCCCGGACCCAGCGCTTGCGCCAGTTTTCGGCCGAGAGCTCCGAAGCAACTGCTCCCATGGAGCGGTGCGCAGGCACAATCCGCGGTGCCAACGCCGTTGTCAGCGTGCTGCGGACCTGTGCGGCCCGGGGCCCATAGGACGCAGTGCTGCTGCGCAGATGACTGTCCCAGTAATAGTCCCAGCTCAGGGACCTGCGGTCCGCCCATAAGGCGGAGCGCGGCCCGCGCATCATTGCGTGGCAGGCGTCGAAGAGCAGCAGGGCGGCAAGCGCCGAGCGGGGGTTGGTGGTCGGGAACCGGCCGATTGCCCACGCTGCAAGGTCCGAGGACACCTCGGCGATTTCCGCTGTCAGTGCAATGCCTTCAACCCCGCCATACTTCGACAGCGCCGCTTCAATTTGCGGGGAAGCCACTTCGCCGTGAGGCGGCGGATAGGCCGCGCTCTTGACGTGCGCAAGGTCCATGGCACCCAGATGAGGAGCGTGTTGTGCCACCAACGCGTGGGCGAAGAGCCACAGACGATCAGCAGCATTAGCGGTAGTGAGAAGGTGCAGCTCGACGTGCGGTTTATCTTTATCCAAAAACCTCCCAAAACTGCTCCGCTCCACCCCCCAGGACCGGGCCTGAGCCGTCAGAGGAGTGATAATATTCCCCACTATCGCGTCACTGCAGTCCTTCTCCAGGGGCCGGATGGTCAACACCCACCACAGGAGACTTTTCGTCTTCTGAGGATGGGCTGATCCGCTGATTTTGCGTCGCTCTACAGCGGGTTTGGCAGGCATTAACTGGCTCATTCAGATTCCCCTTTGACACGTTATGGCAGTCCCCTTAGATGCCACGTATGCCCAGACCATGTCATAGCTTTCCCGGCACGGACCGGGTGAGCGCCAAACTCATCGGGTGAGGCACAAAGTGCTTGCAAAACGCTGAAATTCGTGGTCAAGGACGGTCATCTCAACTGCAGACGGCAACCTCCTGTGAACCTGGTCTTGATGAGTTTCCGTTATGGTCCGGCCAGGGGGCGTGAGGAAACCGTGAGGATTCGGAAAACCTGCTCTGACAAGGGCTCTAATCGGAATGGCGCACATTGCGTCCATGCCGCCTGTCCGGCGGCATGCGATCAAACCCCGGGAGTTTCCCTTGCTTGACGTAGTTATTGTGCTCGGCACGGCGGCTTTCTTTGCCGCTCTGGCCGTGGGCATCCGGGCGGTGGAAAAGCTGTGATCTTTTTCGACTTCCTGGCACTCGCACTGGCAGTTGCCGCAGCCGTATATCTGGTAGCCGCACTAATCCGCCCGGAGCGGTTCTGATGGGCGTTTGGCCGGCCGTGGCCTCTTTCCTGCTGGTGGCGCTTCTGTTGGCAGCGCTTCACCGGCCGCTGGGCGACTACATGGCCCGGTTTTATACCTCTTCAAAGAACCTGGCAGTAGAGCGGGGGTTCTACCGGCTCGTCGGCGTGGCTCCCGATTCACGGCAGTCCTGGCAGTCGTACGCCCGCAGCGTGCTGGCCTTCTCCGCTGTAGGCATGCTGTTCGTCTACATGCTTCAGCGCCTGCAGCACTTACTGCCGGGATCACTGGGCCTGCCGACTGTACCCGAAGGCCTGGCGTTCAACACCGCAGCATCCTTTGTGGCTAACACCAACTGGCAGTCCTATTCACCGGAAGTGACTGTGGGCTACGCAGTCCAGATGGCAGGACTGGCCGTGCAGAACTTCCTGTCGGCAGCCGTTGGCCTGGCCGTAGCCGTGGCCCTGGTTCGGGCTTTCGCTTCCCGGAAGGAAGCAACCATCGGGAACTTCTGGGCGGACATGACGCGTTCAGTGGTGCGGCTGCTTCTTCCCGTCGCCTTTGTGAGTGCGCTGCTGCTGCTTCTGGGCGGCGTCATCCAGAACTTCAACGGCTTCACCCAGATAACCGGCCTCGCCGGCGGCACCTCTACGATTCCGGGCGGTCCGGTAGCCTCCCAGGAAGCCATCAAGCTCCTGGGCACCAACGGCGGCGGATTCTTCAATGCGAACTCCTCGCACCCGTTCGAGAACCCGTCCGCCTGGACCAACCTGCTGCAGGTGGTGCTGATGCTGGTCATTCCGTTCAGTCTGCCGCGCACCTTCGGAACCATGATCGGAGACCGGAAGCAGGGATACGCGATCCTGGCGGCCATGGCCACCATCTTCACCGTTTCCCTCGCGGCCATGACAGCCCTTGAATTCTCTGCTTCATCGGCCCTGGCCGGCTCCATGGAAGGCAAGGAGCAGCGGTTCGGCATAGCCGGATCCACCCTGTTCGGCACCACCAGCACCGCCACCTCCACCGGTGCCGTGAACTCCATGCATGACAGCTTCAGCCCACTCGGCGGAATGATGGCCATGCTGAACATGATGCTCGGCGAAGTGGCCCCCGGCGGCGTAGGATCCGGCCTGTACGGCATGCTGATTCTCGCCCTGGTCGCCTCCTTCATCGCAGGACTCCTGGTGGGGCGCACACCTGAATACCTGGGCAAGAAGATCGGCCCCCGCGAGATCAAGCTGGCCAGCCTGTATCTGCTGACCATGCCCACCCTCGTCCTGGCCGGTACGGCGCTGAGCTTCGCCCTACCGGGCATCCGCGAGGACGTGCAGGACACATCCATCTATAACCCCGGGCTGCACGGTTTCAGCGAGGTGCTCTACGCCTTCACCTCGGCCGCCAACAACAACGGATCGGCGTTTGCCGGCTTGACGGCGAACACCCCCTGGCTGAACACCGCGCTGGGCCTGGCCATGCTGCTGGGTCGGTTCCTGCCCATAGTTTTCGTGCTGGCCCTGGCCGGTTCGCTGGCTGCACAGGACCGTGTCCCGGTGACGGCGGGAACACTTCCCACCCACCGCCCCCAGGCAGTGCTCATGCTGTGCGGCGTCACCGTCATTGTGACTGCCCTGACCTTCTTTCCCGTAC
This sequence comes from Arthrobacter sp. UYP6, assembly GCF_040547315.1. NCBI lineage: Bacteria > Bacillati > Actinomycetota > Actinomycetes > Micrococcales > Micrococcaceae > Arthrobacter > Arthrobacter sp. UYP6. The sequence continues at coordinate 13,512 of NZ_JBEPPM010000004.1, read as the reverse complement.
TCGCGCTGGGTCCCCTGGCGGAAGGGTTGCTCTGACCATGTCCACAGTGACAAGCAAAACCGACAAAAATCCCCGGCATTCCCCAAACCAATCACAGTCCGTGGACGCCGCCGGAAATCCGCAGCCCGCACCGGAGGACCAGGCACCGGCCCGCGGCGGATTCTCTCCCGCCCAGCTGGCCGCAGCCTTCCCCGGAGCCCTGCGCAAACTCGATCCGCGGATCATGTGGCACACGCCGGTCATGTTCATTGTGGAGGTGGGCGCCGCGCTGATTACCGTCATTGCAGTGGCGGAGTCCATCACCGGCGGCGCGGGCACCTCCGGCGGCAGCACCGTGCCCGGTGCTTTCACCTGGCTGATTGCGGCGTGGCTCTGGCTGACTGTCATCTTCGCCAACCTGGCCGAATCCGTTGCCGAAGGCCGCGGCAAGGCCCAGGCCGCCTCACTGCGGGCAACCCGGACCACCACTCCGGCGCAGCGGGTGACCGGCTACGACGCAGCCGGCGACCCCTCCGCGTCCCGCGCCACGGTGGAAGAAGTTGCGTCCGCTGATTTGGTGCTCGACGACGTCGTGGTGGTCACCGCCGGCGGGATCATCCCCGGCGACGGCGACATCATCGACGGCATTGCCTCCGTGGACGAATCGGCGATTACCGGCGAATCCGCCCCCGTGGTCCGCGAATCCGGCGGGGACCGATCTGCAGTGACCGGCGGAACCCGGGTGCTCTCGGACCGCATTGTAGTGCGCATTACCAGCAAGCCCGGAGAAACGTTCGTGGACCGGATGATCCGTCTGGTGGAAGGGGCAGCCCGGCAGAAAACGCCGAACGAGATCGCCCTGGACATCCTGCTGGCCACCCTGTCCCTGATCTTCCTGGTGGTGGTGGTGACGCTGAATCCGCTGGCCGGATACGCCGGCGCAGCGGTCAGTATTCCGGTGCTGGTGGCACTGCTGGTCTGCCTCATCCCCACGACGATCGGTGCGCTGCTCTCGGCCATCGGCATTGCCGGCATGGACCGGCTGGTCCAGCACAACGTGCTGGCCATGTCGGGCCGCGCCGTTGAAGCCGCCGGTGACGTCACCACCCTGCTGCTGGATAAGACCGGCACCATCACCTACGGCAACCGGCAGGCTGCCGCGTTCATCCCGGTGGCAGGAGCGGACCGCAACAAGCTGATCCTCGCCGCAGTACTGTCCTCTGCGGAGGACCCCACTCCCGAGGGCAAATCGATTGTGGACCTTGCCGCAGGCATGGGCGTCACACCGGTCAAGGACATAGACGCCGTCAGCGTTCCGTTTACCGCCCAGACCCGGATGAGCGGGCTGGACTATGCCAACGGTCCGGACGGAACCACCGGAACGCAGATCCGGAAGGGCGCCGGTTCGGCCGTCATGGACTGGGTGTCGGAATCCGGCGGGATCGACGTCGATGTACTGGCCGACCTGACCTATCAGGTGGACAAGATCTCCGCCGGCGGCGGCACGCCGCTGGTGGTGGCCATCCGGGAGGCCGACGGCGGCCCAACAGGGCGCAGCGCCCGGATTCTCGGCGTTGTGCACCTGAAGGACGTGGTCAAGGACGGGCTGAAGGACCGCTTCGCCGAGCTGCGGCGGATGGGTATCCGGACCGTGATGATCACGGGAGACAATCCGCGCACCGCCAAGGCGATTGCCGCGGAAGCCGGGGTGGATGACTTCTTGGCCGAAGCCACTCCGGAGGACAAGATGGCGCTGATCCGCAGGGAACAGGCCAGCGGCCAGCTGGTGGCAATGACCGGGGACGGCACCAACGATGCCCCCGCTCTGGCCCAGGCCGATGTGGGCGTGGCCATGAACACCGGAACGTCGGCAGCGAAGGAAGCCGGCAACATGGTGGACCTGGACTCGGACCCCACCAAGCTGATCGACATTGTCCGGATCGGCAAGCAGTTGCTGATCACCCGCGGGGCACTGACCACGTTCTCGATCGCCAATGACGTGGCCAAGTACTTCGCGATTATTCCCGCCATGTTCATGGGAGTTTTCCCGGGACTGGCCGTCCTGAACGTCATGGGTCTGCACTCTCCGGCGTCGGCGATCCTCTCCGCGGTCATCTTCAACGCCCTGGTGATCATTGCCCTGATTCCGCTGGCGCTGCGCGGCGTGAAGTACCGGGCAGCCGGTGCATCCGGGGTGCTGACCCGGAACCTCCTGGTCTTCGGTGTGGGCGGGGTGGTGGCGCCGTTCATCGGCATCAAGCTCATTGACCTGGCCGTGGCCCTGATCCCGGGGTTCTGATGACGGATACCAACACCGCCGGAAGCTTTATTCTCCAGCACAACGAACAGGAAGCATCATGAGTACTGCACGAACATCGGCCCGCCAGCTGGGTGTGGCCGTCAGGGCCGTCGGGGTCCTGACTCTGGCTCTGGGACTGGCTTATCCGCTGGCGGTGACCGGTGTTGGCCAAGTGGTGGCGAACACCCAGGCGAACGGCTCGGTCGTGTCCGTGAACGGGGAGCCCGCAGGGTCCGCCCTGATCGGCCAGTCGTTTACCGATGCGGACGGCGCCGCCCTGCCTGAGTGGTTCCAATCCCGCCCCTCTGCCGCCGGTGACGGATACGACGGCGGTGCCTCCAGCGGCTCCAACCTTGGTCCGACTAACCCTGATTTGGCTGCGGCCGTCGATGAGCGGCGCGCCGCGGTTGCCGAGCTGGAAGAGGTGGCCCCGGAGCAGGTGCCCGCGGACGCGCTGACGGCGTCGTCATCGGGCCTGGATCCGCACATCAGCCCGGATTATGCCCTGCTCCAGGTGAATCGGGTGGCTGCGGAACGCGGCCTGGATCCGGCCGATGTGCGGGCACTCGTGGACTCCGCGGTCCAGGAACGGGGCGCCGGCGTGCTCGGAGAACCGGTGGTCAACGTGTTGAAGCTGAACATCGCCCTTGCGGAGTTGGACACTTAGAACATGACACGAGGACAACTTCGGGTATTCCTAGGCGCTGCGCCCGGAGTCGGCAAGACGTACACCATGCTCGAAGAAGGCAGGCGGCTGCGCAGCGAGGGCAGAGACGTGGCGGTGGCGGTGGTGGAAACCCACGGCCGCGCCGCCACGGCTGCCATGGCCGAAGGCCTGGAAGTGGTGGCCCCGGTGCAGGTGAACCACCGCGGGCTGCTGCTTTCGGAACTGGACCTGGACGGAGTGCTTGCCCGCCGGCCGGACTACGCACTAGTGGACGAGCTTGCCCATACCAACGCTCCGGGACTGGCCCATGGCAAGCGATGGCAGGACGTCCGGGACCTGCTGGACGCGGGTATCAACGTCCTGTCCACCGTGAACATCCAGCACATCGAGTCCCTGAACGACGTCATCGAACAGATCACCGGCACGGTGCAGCGGGAGACGGTGCCGGATTCGGTCCTGCGGGCGGCTGACCAGGTGGAATTGGTGGATATTGCTCCGCAGCTGCTGCGCGGCCGGCTCTCCCAGGGCATCATCTATCCCTCCGGCCGGGTGGATGCGGCGCTGTCCAACTATTTCCGCCTGGGCAACCTCACCGCGCTGCGTGAACTGGCGCTGCTGTGGCTGGCGGATGAGGTGGACAGCGCCCTGAACCGGTACCGGGCCGAAAACGGCATCCGGAACAAGTGGGAGGCCAGGGAACGGGTGGTTGTTGCCTTGACCGGGGGGCCGGAGGGACAGACCCTGCTGCGCCGGGGTGCCCGCATCGCCGCCCGGTCCGCGGGAGGCGAACTCCTGGCGGTGCATGTGAGCAGCCCGGACGGATTGCGCGAAGCCCATCCCGGTGAACTGGCAGCCCAGCGCACGCTGGTGGAAAAGCTGGGCGGCACCTACCACCAAGTGGTAGGCAGCGATATTCCGCACGCACTGGTGGACTTTGCCCGCGGCGTTAACGCCACCCAGCTGGTCATTGGAGTCAGCCGGCGGCCGCGGATCCAGGCGCTGCTGACCGGTCCTGGCATCGGCGCCACAGTAGTGCGTGAGTCCGGAGACATCGATGTGCACATCGTCAACCATGCCTCGGCCGGAGGACTGCCGGTGCTGCCACGGCTTGGCGGTGCCCTCACGATGCGCCGCCGGCTGTGGGGGCTGGCGCTGGCATTGGCCGGTGGTCCGCTCCTGACCTGGGCACTGGTGTCCATGAGCACCCCGGCGTCCATTACCGGCGATGTGCTCAGTTATCAGCTTCTGGTGATCCTTGTGGCCCTGGCCGGCGGAATCTGGCCGGCGCTGTTCGCCGCGCTGCTCTCCGGAATTACGCTGGACTTTTTCTTCATCCAGCCCCTATACACCGTCTCCGTGGCCACTCCCACGCACATCCTGGCACTGGTCCTTTACCTCGTGAACGCCACGCTGGTGAGCTTTGTGGTGGACCGTGCCGCCCGGCGCTTCAGGGCTGCCCGCCGTTCGGCGGCGGAGTCCGAGCTCCTGGCCTCCGTGGCCGGAAACGTCCTGCGCGGGGAAGATGCCCTGGCTGCGCTGGTGGGCCGCACCCGGGAGGCCTTCAGCCTGAAGTCGGTGCGTTTGGTGGCCGACGGCGTGGAACTCGCCGCTGCGGGGACGGCGCCGGGCACCGATCACGTGCCGTCCGGCGGCGCCCCCGTATCCGGTGCGCCCCTGCTCCTGCCGGTCGGTGAGCGGGCTGTGCTGGAACTTAGCGGCCGGGACCTGGAAGCTGCGGACCGGCGGCTGTTGGCGGTGATCACGGCCCAGCTCGAGGCCGCACTGGACTTCGGTGACCTCACCGAGACGGCCGAGGGGCTGGGCTCGCTGGCCGCCGCAGACAAGGTCCGGACCGCGCTGCTCGCCGCCGTCGGGCATGATCTTCGCCGTCCGCTCACGGCCGCCACCGCTGCGGTGACCGGGCTGCGTGCCCCCGATGTGCAGTGGAGCGAAGTGGACCGTGCCGAACTGCTGGCAACCGCCGAGGAATCGCTGGCAACCCTTTCGGAACTGGTGACGTCCCTGCTCGATGTCAGCCGTCTGCAGGCCGGGGTGCTGGGCGTCAGCCTGGGATCATTGGACGCCGCGGATGTGGTGTTGCCGGCGCTGGAAGAGCTCAACCTTGGTCCTGCCGAAGTGGAGCTGGAGATCCCGCCGGGCCTGCCTTCGGTGATGGCCGATGCGGTGCTGTTGCAGCGGGTGCTGGTCAATCTGCTGGCGAACGCCGTCCGGTTCTCTCCGGCGGGTGCCAAAGTGGTCCTGGCTGCAAGCGCATTTGCCGGCCGGGTGGAGGTCCGCGTCATAGACTGTGGGCCGGGAATCTCTCCGGAGCGCCTGGAAGATGTCTTTGTACCCTTTCAGCGGCTGGGGGATACCGACAACCAGACCGGTCTTGGACTGGGCCTGGCCCTGGCCAAGGGCTTTATGGAAGGAATGATGGGAACCCTGGAAACCGAGGACACCCCCGGAGGCGGTCTGACCATGGTGCTCTCCCTTCCCGCGGCAGAACCGGCGGCGGCCCCTGATCTGTTATCTGCTGACGGCACCGCCGGTGCCGGAGCTGCTGGTGGTACGCCGTGAAAATCCTGGTGGCAGATGATGACGTGCAGATCCTGCGCGCCCTGCGCATTACTCTCTCCGCCTACGGATATGAAGTGGTTACCGCGGCCGACGGCGCAGCGGCTGTCCGCAAAGCGGTGGAGGCACATCCGGACCTGATAGTCCTGGACCTGGGGATGCCCCGCCTCAGCGGCATGGAAGTCATTGAAGCGGTACGCGGATGGAGCCGGGCACCGATCCTGGTGATCTCGGGCCGGACGGATTCCGCCGACAAGGTCCGCGCCCTTGACCTGGGCGCCGACGACTACGTCACCAAGCCCTTCTCCACCGAGGAATTGATGGCCCGCATCCGAGCCCTGACCCGCCGTACCCCCGCTGCCCCGGAGCAGTCCGAAGTGATGTTCGGCGACGTCCGGGTGGATCTGGCGGCCAAGGCAGTGGCCCGGATTTCCGACGGATCCGCCATCCGCCTGACCCCCACCGAGTGGCGTCTCCTCGAAGCCCTGCTGCAGCACCCCGGCCGGCTGATCAGCCAACCCGCCCTACTGGCCGACGTCTGGGGCCCCGGAATCACTGACACCGGCTATCTCCGCCTGTACATGGGTCAGCTCCGGCGCAAATTGGAAGCCAACCCGGCGGCTCCGGTGCATCTGATGACCGAACACGGACTGGGCTGCCGTTTTGTTCCCTACCCCTCTACGACCTAGCCCTCCTCCGTGAACATCCGGTGATAGTCCCCCAGGATGCGGCGCGTAGCGGCGCCGATCGCACGGTATTCAAAATCGGTGAGGTTCGCCAGGGACACCCGGACGGAGGGAACGACGGCGTCGAACCCCTTTCCCGAGAGCAGTACCACGCCCGTTTCCGCGGCCAGCCGCAGCAGGAACCGAAGCCCGAGCTCCCCGCGGGAGACCAGCCAGGAGGCAAAGTCATCCCCGTAGAGGCGCGACCCCAGTTTCTGCAGGTCGATCAGGCTGTAGTACTCCACGTCATCGGGGGCCGGAGTGGGAACCACTCCCATGCTCCGGAACAGTGTGGCGTAGCGTCCGCGGATGAGGGATTTTGCGGCGTCCTGGTAGCGGTCCAGCCGATCCATGAGTCCGTGCAGAGCAAAGAGGACCATGTGCAGCTGCTGCGGACCGGAAAGCCCGGCCGTGTGGTTCAGGGCCACTGATCTGCTGTCGGCCACGAGCCGGTCGATGAACGTCAATCCGCGGACGTCCGTGGTCAGTGATGAGTACCGGGCATTCAACCGCTGCTCTTCGTTGACCGGCAGGGCACACAGCAGCTCATCGATGACGTTCTCCTGGTGCAGGGCGATGGTGCCCAGCCGCCAACCCGTGGCCCCAAAGTACTTGGAGAAGGAATACACGCAGAGCGTGTTCCGCGGGCAGGCGGCAAAGACGGAGACAAAGTTATCGGCGAATGTGGCATAGACGTCATCGGTAATGATGATCAGGTCCGGGCGCTCCTTCGCCACCAGCCGCGCGAGCCAGTCCAGGACTGACTGCGGCTGCTTGGAGGAGGGAGGATTGCTGGGATTGACCAGGCAGAACACCTTGACGGCCGGATCCAGCAGTTTCTCCAGCTCAGCTTCCGGCAGCTGCCAGTCCGCTGACTCGTCCATGACCAGCTGCACCACGTCCAGTCCGTAGTCAGGCAGCAGCGGGATTTCCAGATACGGCGAAAAAATGGGGGTGGCCAGGGCGATCCTGTCGCCGAGCACCAGGAGTCCGTTGACGGCGAGTGAAGAGAAGATATAGGTCATGGCCGCTGTTCCGCCTTCGGTGGGAAAGACGTCAAAGCCCCCCGCCGGAACACCGCCTGGGAACAGTTCCTGTCCCAAATAGGCGCGCAGCACCTCCTGCGTCTGGGGCAGCACCCGCGGCGGCGTCGGATAGATGCAGCCCAGAAATGCAGTGACCATTTCCGCAAGGAACACTTCCCGGTCCAGGCCCAGCCGGTCGTACACATAGCTCACCGCCGAGCGCAGGAACTGCAGCCCCTCACGCTGCGGATCACGCACCACAAATGCGTTGAACCTCCCCAGCATCCCTTCCTGCTCCGGCAACCCGCCGAATCCGCTGTCCAGATACGAATAGGAACGTTCGGACTCGGATACGGCAAACTCTCCGAGCGCCAGGAAAGCCCGGCGCGGCAGGGTGGCCAGGAAATTGGGGTTGCCCCGGCCCGCGTTCAACATCAGCCGTTCGGTGTCCGAAGACGCTTCGGCCATCAGCCGGTCCTTGAGCTCGAACGGGCTCAGGGCTGCCAGCGCGGCCAGATCCTCATTGGCTGGGTTCCTGTCCATCGTGCTCCTGGTGTTCGCTGAGCGGTACGGGTCAAGAGAGGCTGTAGGCCCGAGGCAGTTTCATGCCTTGCTCTTCCATGACCGACCGCAGCAGGGTGGGGTAGTCGGTAATGATGCCGTCTACGCCTACATCAATCAGGGCATTCATCTCCTGTGCAGTGTTCACGGTCCAGGGGATGACCTTGAGCCCGGAATCATGAGCATCCCGGATCATCTCCGCGGTGACCGTGCTGTAGATGGGGGAGAGCACGTCATAGCCGACGTCAGCGGCGGCCCGGGCAACCGAACCGTCGTAGTCGTCAATGTCGATGCCGCCCAGCTGGGGCGCAGCTCCGGGTTGGCCCACCCCGAGTTCGGTGTTGTCTCCTGCCAGGGCCACCAGGGTGAGTTCCGGTGCAATCTGCTTCACCAGATTCAGGGAGGACCAATCAAAGGACTGGATGGTGGAGTGCCGTTCCCGGCCGGAGGCCTTCACCTCGGCCACCACAGCCCGGGTCAGAGCTGCCATACCCGGTCCGCCTGCCTGGTCGTCTTCAACTTTCGTTTCAATATTGAACCGGATCTTCCTGGCGTTGTAGGAGTCAGCCAAAGCGAAGACATCACGGAGCTCGGCAATCCGGTTGCCCTGGACCGCTTCCTGCTCGGGATAGCCCGGGAGCTGCTGGAAACCGCAGTCCAGGGTCTTCAGCTGCGCCAGAGTCAGGTCCGCCACCCGGGCGCCCACATACGGGAACTGTGGATCGCCCTCCTGCGCCGGCGCCGTGTCCCGGCATTTCTCGGCCACAATGGTGTCATCGTGCCAGACCACCACCTTGCCGTCTTTACTCAGATGGAGGTCCAGTTCCAGCGTGCTGACACCCAGCTCCAGGGCATGTGCAAAGCCGGTCAGAGATTCCTCGGTGTATTCGCCGCGGCCGCCGCGGTGTGCCTGGAGGTCAAAGCGGGTCTTGCCGTTGTGCCAGCCAGGCCCGTCGCCACCGTGACCGCCGTCGTCATCTCCGGGTTCATCCCCTGCACGCATCATCTGGACCATGATGTCAAAGATGTGCGTGTTCTCATAGACTCCGGTCAGCAGCTCGGACCCCGGCCCCATAGCGGTGAGCGGAACATCCAGGGCCGTGTGACCGCCGGTGCTCCAATCCACCATGAACTGCTGTTCCGCGTTAGCAACGGGCAGTGGGCCGTCCTCAGCGGAGGGACCGTCTCCGGACTCGTCGGGCTCCACACCGGGCTCCGGGACATCCACGGCCTCGCTGGTCATTCCGCCGGTCTGATGATCACCGACCACGATCAGAAGCGTGTCGCCGTCCTGCTCCGCGAAGTCTTTGGCGAGGGCCACCGAACGGTCAAACTCGATGCCGGATTCGATGGTGAGGTCGGCGTTATTGATGTGGCTGAAAGCGTCGATGCCTTCTTCTTCGACCATGAGGAAGAATCCCTTGTCTGCGGGGGCAAGAACTTCCAGGGCCTTGGCAGTCATGTCCGTCAGGGGAACGCTGGGCTGGTACCGGGGTTCAACGTCGTCGCCGTACTGAAACATCTCCTCATTGGCGAACAGGCCCAGCAGCATGGTGGATTCCGCTGCCTGTAAACCGGCCAGATCCCAGACATATTCGTAGCCCAGCGACTGCGCCTGCTCCACCAGGTTTCCCTCCGCTCCGGCGCTTTCCTCGGAGGGGTCCTCCGCAGGGTTGTCCGGGTGCCGGCCGGGATCACCAGCGGGATACCAGTAGTCTTCGCCGCCGCCCAGGATCACCTCCGGCCGGCTGCTCTCCAGGAACTGCCGCGCAATGGAGCTTTGTTCATCCCGGTCCAGCACATGGGAGCCAAACGCAGCCGGCGTCGCGTCGGTGACGTTGCTGGTGGTGACAAGCCCCGTTGATTTGCCCAGTTGTTCGGCCACCTCAAGGGCCGTGGTGGCGGGCTCCTGATCGAGGTCGACGCCGATGGCCCCGTTATAGGTCTTCACGCCCGTGGACATGGCGGTGGCGGCCGCCGCTGAATCCGTGACGAAGGTTTCCGGGTCCGCGGAGTTCGTGTGCACCCGGCCGACGGACGGCATGGAATCCATCTCAAGTTCTCCGGTCAGGCCCACCAGAGAAAGCCGGATGGCTTCGCGCTGCCCAGGCCCCATCCCGTCGCCCACCATCAGGATGACATTCTGGGCCGAGGGGAAGTCCTCGGCTCCTCCGTGCCCGTGCCCGTGCCCGTGCCCGTGCCCGTTGCCGCTTCCGCCGTGGCCGCCGCCTCCATGTCCGCTGCCGGATACAGCGCTCGTTCCCGGGACCTCACCCGGCAGCTGGAGCCCCGTTAACGGAGCCGTTCCGGACAAAACGACGGCTGCCAGCGCCGCCGTCGTCACCGCTCTCAACGAAATTTTTCCCGTGTTTGTGTACTTCACAGCGACGTCCTCCCAGAATGCGATGGCGGTCAGCAATGTCCTGACTGTTTGGGCGTCCCCGGTGCCCTGTGGCGTCAACAGTCTGTATGTGGCAGGGAAGTGTCAAGGGAAAGCGTGCAGATTGACAAGCCCAATGCCGAGAACGCCTGCCCGGCCGCCGTCGCTGTGGCCTGGGCCGCCCTCGCGGGAGGCAGCTCTTGTACGGTTGGACCGTGTAGCGGAATGCTGCATGCCTACGAGGAAGGACCGCAATGAGCGACTACTTTGCCGGAGACGACCGCTCGATGCGCGAACGGATGCTGGCAGGCGACCTCTATATTGCCGATGACCCTGAGCTGGCAGCAGACAGCGCACGGGCGCTGGAACTTGCCGACCGCTACAACCGCATCTGGGCGCAGGACAGGGCTGGGGCGGCCGATATTCTCGGCGAGCTGCTGGGCGGTTTGGGGGCGGGCACCGAGATCAGGCCGCCCCTCTACGTGGACTACGGCAAATACCTGATGATCGGTGAGCGTACCTTCATCAATTACAGCTTCACGGCGCTGGATGTTGCCCCGATCACAATCGGTGATGACGTCCAGATCGGGCCGAACGTCCAGTTACTGACGCCCACGCACCCGGTAGAGCCCGAGCCCCGGCGGGACAAGCTGGAAGCCGCCAAACCCATCACCGTTGGAAACAACGTATGGATCGGCGGCGGCGCCATAATCCTTCCAGGCGTCACAGTAGGGGAGAATTCCGTGATCGGCGCGGGAGCAGTGGTCACAAAGGACGTGCCAGCCAATGTTGTAGTGGTGGGCAACCCGGCGCGCGTGGTGAAACAGTTGTAACCGGAACCGGCCGGGTCGGTGGTCAGCGGGCTGCTGGGTCCTACCCGCGCATAGATTCCCTACGCGTGCGTCAGATGTGCCGGTACCGGAGCTTGTGCTGCCTGCTGTGCGGCGACGTGTGCGGCAGCCGGCACGTTCTCTCGGCGGTCAAGTTCTTCTGCTAGGAATTCGAGACGGAACCGGGTTTCCAGTTCGGACTCTCCGTCCTGCCGGTACTCGAGCTCCGCCTGCCGGTGAATTTTGCTGTTGAGTATTTCCAAAGCATCCGTGGTCAGGATTTCAAGGTGCTCGGGAAACGGATCCTGCGGGGTGATTCTGCTGGAGAAAGTCATGGCACCAATCAAGGTTGGACGCGCCGGGTATCACGGCAGACGTCGAAGAAGAGGAATCCGGAGTTTACTTCCGGGCTGCCGGGGCAGCGTCAGGCCGTTAGGCCTGGACAGGGAGAGTTGCGGTCCGCAGTGTTCTCAACGGTTACTCTTCGCTTTTGAGGGTACCCGGAGTTGGCACCGCAGCCAAAGACTTCAGGGAGATTTCTTTTTGTCCCGTGCCGACGCTTTCGGCAGGGTGCTGCTGCGGGGGAGGCTGCGCCTAGCCAGGCACAAATAAGCCGCCCATGACTGCGCCCGTAGTAGCCCCTTCCGGTTCAGCTGCCGGAGGGCATCAGGGAGCGCAGCGTACGCGCGTTGCGGACGGCGTGACCATCGCCGTCGTTGTTGAAATACACGTACACATCCTTGCCCAGTAACTGCCATTCGCGGATCCGCTCTGCCCACCACCACAGGTCCGTATCCCGGTAGGAACCGGCGTAGAGATGCTCATGATCAGGCCCGTGCATTCGGAGATAGACGAATGGCGCCGTGACCCGCAGGTTACAGGGCAGATGCGCTCCGCTCATAACTGTGTAGGCTGCGTCGTGCCGTTCCAGAAGGAGGTAAACCTCCTCCGTTTCCCAGCTGGGATGCCGGAACTCAACGGCTGTTCTCATCCCTTCTGGCAGTGCGGAAAGGAAAGAGTCCAGCCGGACGTCGTCGCGCTCGAAATCCGGCGGAAGCTGGACGATCAGCACACCGGCCTTATCGGCCAGCTCATACCAGCACCGAGCGATCCTGGCGATCCACTCTTCGGGCTCGCGCAGTTTGCGCCCATGCGTTAGACCCCGCGGGGCCTTCACCGAAAATCTGAACCCCTCGGGCAGCCTCTCCCGGTACGCGGCGAAAGACTGTTCGCGCGGCCACCGGTAGAAACTGCCGTTGTATTCCACGGTGTCGAATTCAGCCGCATACGTTTCCAGCCAGAGCCGGCTCTGCAATCCCGGCGGATACAGCACGTTGCGCCAGTGGTTGTAGCTCCAGCCGGATGTCCCGATGTGTGGTGCCATGTCCCTAGCCTGCCACGGGAAGCTAGGGAGATAGGCGCCGACAGACAGCAGCTTAGCCTGCGGCAGCTAACGAAGTGGGCGGCTTACTTGAACGTGGGCTTATTCGAATCTGGGCTTATTCGAATCTGGCCGGGTCTCCGGTGCCACGGCGGACCACTTCGGGTTCACCACTGGAGAAGTCGACGACGGTGGTGAGGTCCGGCGGACAGAATCCTGCATCCAGGACAGCTTCCACCTGGTGGTCCAGCCGCTCCTTAATTTCCCACCCTTCGGTCAGGGGATCCTCCTCGCCGGGCAGCAGCAGAGTACTGGAGATCAATGGTTCACCCAGTTCTTCCAACAGTGCCTGGACCACCTTGTTGTCAGGAATGCGCACGCCAACAGTCTTCTTCTTGGGCTGTGACAGCCAGCGCGGTACCTCCTTCACCGCGGGAAGGATGAAGGTGTAGCTACCCGGGGTGACCGCCTTGATGCTGCGAAAAACATCGTTGTCCATTTTCACGAACTGTCCTAGCTGCGCGAAATCCCGGCACATCAGCGTGAAGTGGTGCTTGTCATTCAGCTGGCGGATGGAGCGGATCCGGTCCAAGGCATCCTTGTTGCTCATCTGGGCACCCAGCGCATAGCAGGAATCTGTAGGGTAGGCGATCAGCCCGCCGGATCGCAGGATCGCGGCGACCTGCCCAATGGTGCGTTGCTGCGGGTTTTCAGGATGAATGTCAAAATATCGTGCCATGTCATGAGTTTACCGCTGGCTAGTTGAAGGTTTCAGCCCGCTTTAGGGAGCGATGGCCGCAGCAATGGCTTTGGTGGGTCCAGCACCGGGAGGCGAGGGCTGTGAGAGGGGCAACGAATTGCCGGTTCGATTAGAAGGGCGGTGGATCATCGCCGTAATCGTCAGGGTCTGAGTCCCGGGTGCCTGCGGCAGGCACTTCTCCGGACTCCCGGTTTCGCGGTGCCTGGCCCGGAGCAAGGCTGAGGTGGGGTTCAGTACGGTAGATCCTCCCGCCCGGCGAGGTCCACTCAATCACCCCGGGCCTGCTCTGCCGTGCTTTCCAAAACCCCCGCGTCTTGAACATGTGATG